>NZ_JBIVMY010000001.1:0-155653 GCF_044753325.1 Pseudomonas sp. NPDC088414
GCGGTAGTGCTTGTTCAGATTGCGCAGGCTGACCAGTGGTTTGTCGTTCTGCTGGGATGCGTCTTTGATCACGGCACTCATGTCGTACTCCTGGGCGCTCAGGCGCTGATTTCGTTGCGCCGGCGCAGCGCGGCGGCGATCACCATGACCAATACCGACAGGCCGATCAGCAGCGTCGAAGCGACGGCGATCACCGGGGTCAGGTCCTGGCGCAAAGTGGTCCACATTTTCACGGGAAGGGTTTGCAGGGTCGGGCTGGCCATCATCACGCTGAGCACCACTTCGTCCCACGAAACCAGGAAGGCGAAGAGGGCGCCGGCGACCATGCCCGGGCGGATCGCCGGAAAGGTCACCTTGAATACCGCTTGCAGGCGTGAGGCGCCGCAGATCACCGCCGCGTCTTCAACCGACTGATCGAACAGCTTCAGCGAGTTGATGATCGAGATGATGGTGAACGGCAGCGCGACGATCACATGGCTGACCACGAAGGCGAACATGGTCCCGGTGTAACCGAGCTTGAGAAACAGCGCGTACACCGCCACCGCGATGATCACCAGCGGCACGATCATCGGCAGGGTGAACAGACCGTAGAGCATTTCCCGGCCGGGAAAACGCCCGCGCACCAAGGCAAACGCGGTTGGCAGACCGAGGGCCACGGCGCAGATCGTGGTCAGCACGGCAACCTTGAGGCTGGCTGCCGCAGCGTTCATCCAGTCGGCGTTGGAGAAGAACTGGCCGTACCATTTCAGCGTCCAGCCCGGCGGCGGGAACACCAGCCACTGCGACGAGCCGAACGACAGCAGGACGATGAACACGATCGGCAACAGCAGGAACAGGCCGATCAACCCGGTGGTGGCGTAGAGCCCGAAACGCATCCGGCGGCTCATGGCATTGGGAGTCAGGAGCATCTCGGCTTACCTCGCGTTGCTGGCGCCAACCGGGGATTCCGGCTGAAGCTTCAGGTAGAAATAGAACAGCACCAGCGTGATCGCGATCAGCAACGCGGCGCCGGCACTGGCCAGGCCCCAGTTGAGGAACGATTGCACCTGCTGAATGATGAACTCCGGCAGCATCATGTTCTGCGCCCCGCCCAGCAGCGCCGGGGTGACGTAATAACCGAGCGACATCACGAACACCATCAACCCGCCGGACGCCAGACCCGGCCGGCACAGCGGCAGGAACACCCGGAAGAAGTTGGTCCAGGGACTGGCGCCGCAGATCGAGCCAGCCTGCAGGATCATCGGGTCGATGGCCTGCATGGTCGCCTGCAACGGCAGGACGATGAACGGGATCATGATGTAGCTCATGCCGATCACCACGCCGGTGAGGTTGTGCACCATTTCCAGCGGCTGATCGATGATGCCCAGCGCCATCAAGGCCTTGTTGATCACCCCCGAGGCTTGCAGCAAAACCAGCCACGAATAGGTGCGGGCGAGCAGGCTGGTCCACATCGACAGCAGCACGATGTTGAGGATCCAGCGGCCCCAGCCGCGCGGCACCAGGGTGATCGCCCAGGCCAGTGGAAAGCCCAACAACAGGCTGAAGATCGTCACCAGCCCGGCCACCGAAAAGGTGTTGAGCAGCACCCGTGCGTAGGCCGAGTTGGCGAACAGTTGTTCATAGTTGCCAAGACCCGGGGTCGGTTCGAGCACGCCGCGCAACAGCAGGCCAATCAACGGCGCGAGAAAGAACAGGCCGAGGAACAGCAGTGCCGGCGCGAGGTTGCCGGCGCCGCGCCAGCGTTGTCTGAGGGACGGGGCTTGCGCCATTGCACTGGCCTTGCCTGTGGCCGGGCCGGCAGCGCTCGCGGCGCTCCCGGTGGCAGTGGAGGGACGGGACGCAGTGGCCGCCATTTTCATTTGACCAGCCATTCGTTCCACCGTGTCGCGATGGCTTGACCGTTCTTGGCCCAGTACGCGAAATCAAGAGTGATCTGATCCTTAGCGTAGGCAGTCGGCAGGTTCGGGGCCAGCACCGAGTCCAGGCGCGCCACGCTGTCGACGTTGACCGGGGCGTAGGCGGTCAGGTTGGAGAAGTCGGCCTGGCCTTTGGCACTGCTGGCATTGGCCAGAAACTTCATCGCCGCGTCCTTGTTTTTCGAACCTTTTGGAATCACCAGAATGTCGGCCATGACCAGGTTCTGTTTCCAGCTCACGCCCACCGGCGCGCCGTCTTCCTGCAGGGCGTGAATCCGCCCGTTCCAGAACTGGCCCATGCTCGCTTCACCGGAGGCCAGCAGTTGTTGCGACTGCGCGCCGCCGCCCCACCAGACGATGTCTTTCTTGATGGTGTCGAGTTTCTTGAAGGCGCGATCCAGATCCAGCGGGTAGAGCTTGTCAGCCGGCACGCCGTCGGCCAGCAGCGCCAGTTCGAGCACGCCGGGGCTCGGCCATTTGTACAGAGCGCGTTTGCCGGGGTAGGTCTTGGTGTCGAACAGGGCGGTCCAGTCCTGCGGCTTGGCCGCGCCGAGCTTGCCTTCGTTGTAGCCGAGGACGAAAGAGAAGAAGAACGAGCCGACGCCGTAATCGCTGACGAAACGCGGGTCGATCTTGTCGCGCTGGATGACTTTGAAATCGAGGGGTTCGAGCAGGCCTTCGGAAGCGGCGCGCAGGGCAAAGTCGGCTTCGACATCGACCACGTCCCACTGCACGTTGCCGCTCTCGACCATGGCTTTGAGTTTGCCATAGTCGGTCGGGCCGTCCTGGACAACGGTGATGCCGCTCGCCTTGCTGAACGGATCGGCCCAGGCCTGTTTCTGCGCATCCTGGGTGCTACCGCCCCAGCTGACGAAGTTCACGCTTTCGGCGGCCATTGCAGCCTGGCCGGTCACGCTCAGCAGTCCCGCAAAAAGGATTGCGGTTGCAGCTTTGTTCAACACCATTTTCACGCCCTCATTGTTGTGTTTTTGAGCGGGCTTGCGTTGTTGCCCGCCTGTCGGGAGCAGTAGCTGGACGGTTTTTTCAGGTCGTCCGGTCTATGGAATATCATATTATGGTATTCCAAACTTTGTGCAAGCACTTTGCCTTACCGGTTATCTGGCGGATGGGCTTTTTTGACCGCCGAAGGATTTTCGATGGGTGGAAAATTGTGGCGAGGGAGCTTGCTCCCGCTGGGTTGCGAAGCGACCCTCGCTTTACCCAGAAAAGGGGCCTGCTGCGCAGTCCAGCGGGAGCAAGCTCCCTCGCCACAGGTGATCTTCGTTTTCTCAGGAATGCTCGGTGAAAGGTATGCTCTCGACCACCTCCAGGTCATACCCGGTCAACCCCGCATACTTGAGCGGCGGCCCAAGATGCCGCAGCTTGCCGACGCCGAGGTTCTGCAGAATCTGCGCCCCGGTCCCCACCTCCGAATAGATCCGCGATTGCGAACGGCTGAACTGCCGCGGTGGCTGGGTCAGTTGCGGCACGCGCTCCAGCAATGCCTGCGACGATTCATGATTGGCCAACACCACCACAACTCCATGACCTTCTGCCGCAACCCGCTGCAGCGCCGCCCACAGTGTCCAGTTGCTCGGCCCGCTGTACTCGGCGCCGACCAGATCACGCAGCGGATCAATCACATGCACACGCACCAGCGTCGGCTCTTCGCGACGCAGATCGCCCATGACCATCGCCATGTGCACGCCGCCCTCGATGCGGTCTTCGAAAGTGATCAAACGAAAAGTGCCATGCACCGTCGGCAACTCACGCTCGCCGATGCGCTCGATGGTGTGTTCGGTGCTCAGGCGATAGTGGATCAGGTCGGCGATGGTGCCGATCTTGATCCCGTGCTTGCGCGCGAACACTTCCAGATCCGGGCGGCGGGCCATGGTGCCGTCATCGTTCATCACCTCGACGATCACCGAGGCCGGGGTGAAACCGGCGAGGCGCGCGAGGTCGCAACCGGCCTCGGTGTGGCCGGCGCGGGTCAGCACGCCGCCTTCCTTGGCACGCAGCGGGAAGATGTGGCCGGGCTGCACCAGGTCTTCGGCGCGGGCGTCCTTGGCCACGGCGGCCGCGACTGTACGCGCGCGGTCAGCCGCAGAAATGCCAGTGGTGACGCCGACCGCCGCTTCAATCGACACGGTGAACGCGGTGCTGAACACGCTGCCATTGCTCGGCACCATCTGCTCAAGGCCCAGGCGTTGACAGTGCTCGTCGGTCAACGTCAGGCAAATCAACCCGCGCGCCTCACGGGCCATGAAGCTGATCGCCTGGGGCGTGCAGCAGTCGGCGGCCAGCAGCAGGTCGCCTTCGTTTTCCCGATCTTCGTCATCGACCAGCAGGACCATTTTGCCGAGGCGATAATCTTCGAGGATTTCTTCGATGCTGTTGAAGGCCATGCTGGACTCTCAGGGTGGGTTGCAAATAATATTGGTATACCATAATACAAAATCAACAAAGAGGTCACTATGAAGGCGTACTGGATTGCCCACGTGGATGTCGATGATGCCGAGCACTACAGCCAATACACCCAGCGCGCGCCGGCCGCGTTTGCCGAGTTCGGCGCGAAGTTTCTAGCCCGGGGCGGGCGCAGCGAAGCGCTGGAGGGCAGGGCTACGCCTCAGCGTAGCGTGGTGATCGAGTTCGAGAGCTATGAGAAGGCCGTAGCGTGCTACCACTCGGCGGCGTATCAGGAGGCGAAAAGTTATCGCGAGGAATGGGCGAGGGCGGAGATTGTCATCGTCGAAGGCCTGGCACCATAACCCCTGTAGGAGCTGCCGCAGGCTGCGATCTTTTGATGTTGTTTTTTAAAATCAAAGTCAAAAGATCGCCCGATCGCGGCCCGAGCCTGCGGCAGCTCCTACAGGGATCGAGAAGAGATCGGGTATCAGCGGATAAAGTGAATCTTCCCGCTGTCATCATTGCCCATGTAGATCCCATACACCCCGGCCTGACGCTCCTCGATGTAACGCTCAAGAATCTGCCGGATCGCCGGGTAATAGATCTGCTCCCACGGAATGTCTTCAGGGGCAAAGAACTTGTAGTCGAGGGTCTCAGGGCCGAACTGGCCGGTGATCTCCAGCGCGAGGGCGCGGAAGATGATGTACACCTCGCTGATCTTCGGCACGCTGAAAATCGAGTACGGCGAGACGATTTCCGCACGCACGCCGCTTTCTTCCCAGACTTCACGCAGCGCCGCCTGCTCGGTGGTTTCGCCGCTTTCCATGAAGCCGGCCGGCAGCGTCCAGGTGCCCGGGCGCGGCGGGATCGCCCGTTGGCACAAAAGGTATTTGCCGTCCTGCTCGATGATGCAGCCGGCGATGATCTTCGGGTTGACGTAGTGGATGTAGCCGCAGGCGCGGCACATCAGGCGCTCGTGCGTATCGCCCGGCGGCACCTGCTGACCGAGGTCAGGGCCACCGCATTTCGGGCAAAAGCTCGGGCTGAACATGTCAGTGACCTATGCGCGGTTCTTTCAGCGCGATGGGCAGGGTGATGTTCGGCGTGGCGCCGGTCTCTTCCTGCTTGCGCTTGAGGTAGTCGAGGGCCACGGCGGCCGCAGCGCGCACGTGATCGACACAGGCCTGATGCGCCGCCAGCGGATCACCGCTCTTGATCGCCTCAACCATTTTTTCCATTTCGTGGTTACTCGCGCCGCGCCGGTTTTCCTGGGATACCGAGGTCGCCCGCAGGTAGCTGATGCGCGCCTGCAACTGGCGCAGCTGCGTGGCCGCGACGTGGTTGCCCGAGCCTTCGAGCAGCACGTCGTAGAAGCCCTGCACCGAGTCGATCACCTGCTGCAGTTCGCCGTCCTTGAGCGCCTTGCGGTTCTCGTCGAGGGCTTTTTCCAGGGCCTTGATGTCCTTGGCCTTGGCGCGCAGGGTGAACAGCTGGACGATCAGACCTTCGAGCACGCAACGCAGCTCATAGATGTCGACTGCATCGGCGAGGGTTATGATCGCCACCCGTGGGCCTTTGGCATCGGCAAACTCGACCAGTCCTTCGGACTCCAGGTGACGCAAGGCTTCGCGTACCGATGTGCGGCTGACACCGAGGCGATCGCACAGGTCGCGCTCGACCAGACGATCGCCGGGCATGAGCTGGAAATTCATGATCGCGCTACGCAGTTTATCCAGCACGATTTCGCGCAGGGTAACGGGGTTGCGATTGACCTTGAAGCTGTCGTCGAGTGGCTGGCGTTTCATGGGGTCCGCTCTTGAAGTTGGCTGTCCATGCCAGACGGGCATCTAAACAGCCGAGGGGTTAACTGGAGGCCTCGGCGTCGGCTTCGGCGAAGGCTTCACGGGCGAGCCGGAAACTGTCCACGGCTGCCGGGACGCCGCAATAAATACCGACCTGAAGCAGAATTTCGCGTATTTGCTCACGACTCAGGCCGTTACGCAAGGCGCCGCGCACATGCAGCTTGAGTTCGTGCGGGCGGTTGAGCGCCGAGATCATCGCCAGGTTGATCATGCTGCGCTCCTTGAGCGACAAACCCTCGCGCCCCCAGACATGGCCCCAGCAATATTCGGTGACCATTTCCTGCAGCGGGCGGGTGAAGTCATCGGCGTTGTCGATGGAGCGCTGCACATAGGCTTCGCCCAGTACCTGGGTGCGGATCTTCAGGCCTTTTTCGTACTTTTCGTTGCTCATATTCTTCGGCTCACCTCAATCCCTGTGGGAGCTGGCTTGCCAGCGATAGCGGTGGTTCAGTCAGCATTGATGTTGAATGTTCCGACGTCATCGCTGGCAAGCCAGCTCCCACAGGGTTTTGCATTGTTCTTTCAGGCCAGGGTCGGCAACGGCCCAAGCTTGCCCTTGTGATAAATCATCGGCGTCACCGGTTGCTCGGGCAGGATCAGGTTCTTCACCGCGCCGACAATGATCGCGTGATCACCACCGTCGTATTCACGCCACAACTCGCATTCGATGATTGCCGTGGCCTTGGCGAGGATCGGGTTACCCAGTTCGCTCAAATGCCACTGGATGTCTTTGGCCTTGTCCTTGCCTTTACCAGCAAAGGCATAGGCTTCAGCGGTCTGGTCGGCGGACAGCAAATGGATCGCGAATTTCTTGCTGTCGCGCAGCACCGGGTAGGTGTCGGAGGCGTAGTTGGGGCAAAACAGCACCAGCGCCGGGTCAATCGACAGCGCGCTGAAGGCGCTGGCGGTGATGCCGACGATGGCGCCATCCGGGTCGAGGGTGGTGACCACCGTGACCCCGGACGGAAACGAGCTCATGACGTCTTTGTAAATGCCGGGTTCGATCATGTCGCAGGACTCCTAGCGCATCACAAACGGATCAGGCATCGGTGCCTGAGAGAGGTTGATCCACACCGTTTTCAGTTCGGTGTAGGCCAGCACCGAATCGATGCCGCTTTCGCGTCCATAGCCACTGTTCTTGAAGCCGCCGATCGGCGCCATCGCCGACACCGCGCGGTAGGTGTTGACCCAGATGATCCCCGAACGCACATCCCGCGCCAGACGATGGGCGCGACCGAGATCGCGGGTCCAGATGCCGGCGGCAAGGCCGAACTGCGAGTCGTTGGCAATCGTCAGCGCCTCGGCTTCATCTTTGAAGCGAATCACCGAAGCCACCGGGCCGAAGACTTCTTCCTGCATGATCTTCATCGAGTTGCGGTCGCACTCGAACAACGTCGGCTCGTAGAACCAGCCGTCACCGAGATCGTTCGGACGCTTGCCGCCGGTGCGCAAACGCGCACCTTCAGCGATGGCGTCAGCCACCAGACCTTCGACCACTGCCAGTTGCTGCGCGGTGGCCATCGGGCCCATCTCGCTGTGGTCTTCCTGCGGGTTGCCGATGCGGATGCGCTGGGCGCGTTCCACCAGGCGGTTGACGAACTCGTCGTAGATTTCGTCCTGCACCAGCAGGCGTGAACCGGACACGCAGCTCTGGCCCGAGGCCGCGTAGATCCCGGCAATCGCGCCGTTGATCGCGCTGTCCAGATCGGCGTCGGCGAAGATGATGTTCGGCGATTTGCCGCCGAGTTCCAGCGACAGCTTGGCGAAGTTTTCGGCGCTGCTGCGCACCACATGCCGGGCCGTGGCCGCGCCGCCGGTGAAGGCGATCTTGCGGATCAGCGGATGGCGGGTGAGGGCGGCGCCGGTGCTCGGGCCGTAACCGGTGACGACGTTGACCACGCCCGGCGGAATCCCGGCTTCGAGGGCCAGACGTGCCAGCTCAAGGATGGTCGCCGAGGCGTGCTCGGACGGCTTGATCACGATGGTGTTGCCGGCAGCGAGGGCCGGGGCCAGTTTGATCGCAGTCAGGTACAGCGGGCTGTTCCACGGAATGATCGCGGCAACCACACCCATCGCTTCGTGCACGGTGTAGGCAAACAGGTCGGGCTTGTCCAGCGGCAGGGTGCCGCCTTCGAGCTTGTCTGCGAGGCCTGCGGTGTAGTGGAAGAACTCCGGCAGATAACCGATCTGACCACGGGTTTCGCGGATCAGTTTGCCGTTGTCGCGGCTTTCCAACTGCGCCAGTTGTTCCTTGTTTTCTGCGATCAGGTCACCGAGACGCCGCAGCAGTTTGCCGCGGGCAGTGGCGGTGAGGCCGCGCCAGGCCGGGCTGTCGAAGGCAGTCTGCGCCGCTTGCACGGCGCGTTCGACATCGGCTTCATCGGCGTCGGGCAGTTCGGCCCAGGCTTGCGCGCTGGCCGGGTTGAGGCTTGTGAAAGTCTTGCCGGAGAGGGCGTCGACCCATTCTCCGCCGATGCACATCTGGAAGCGTGCGAGTGTCATGCAACGATCCCCTTTATAGGGTTTTGTCGGGAGTGTGCGTAGTCGAGAAATTCCAGCAGCGTCTGGTTGACCAGACGCGGCGACTCTACCGGCATCATATGCCGTTGCTCGGGCAGCACCGCAACCTTCGCACCGGGAATGCGCCGGGCCAGTTGCTCGGCCATTTCCGGGGTGGAACCGGGGTCGAGTTCGCCGGTGGCGATCAGCGTCGGTGCCTGGATGCTGCCGAGGTCGTCGGCGCGGTACATGTCCTGGGTGGCGAACAATTCGTAGGTGGTCAGGTAGCCTTGCGGATCATTGCCTGCCAGGGTCTGACGAATGGCCGCGATCTGCGCCGGGTTGGCCGCCTGATATTCACGGCTGAACCAGCGCGACAGCGCCGCTTCGGCATTGGCATCCGGCCCGTGTTCGGCGGCTTGTGCAGTGCGGGCGATGACCCCGGCGCGCTGTTCTTCGCTGCGGTTGAACACGCTGTTGAGTACCACCAGGCTTTGCAGGCGCTCCGGGTAATGCAGGGCAAACGCCCGCGCCACCAAGCCACCCATGGAGAAACCGATCACCGCTGCCTGGGGCAGATTCAGGTGATCGAGCAGCTCCAGCAACTGATCGGCATAACCGAGCAGGCCGGTGCCGCTGGCCGGGCGCGGGCTGGCGCCATGGCCGAGCATGTCGTAGGCGATCACCTGGTATTGGGCAGACAGGCCAACGATCTGGCCGCCCCACATTTCTTTGTTCAGGCCCACGCCGTGGATCAAGACCACGGGCTGGCCTTGGCCGGTCGCCAGGTAACTGGTGCCAGCCGGGGTGAGTTCAGCGGTGAGCCGAATCATGGAGCGCTCCTGCAATGCCTTTTTATTGTGATTACTGGGCTTTTTCGGCGGCCAGTTCTTCCAGATCGATGTAGCGGTTGCCGATGCGCGGGTGCAGGCGGCCACCGTCGGCGCACCCGAGCACCACGACGATTTCGTCGGCACGCGGCGCGTCTTCGATCTGCATTTCCAGGGTGATGTAGTGCGAACGCTGACCTTCGTCGTCCTTGTGCATCATCGGGATCTGGATCGACGTGCCCGGGCCGCCGCGCTTGTTGGTGAAGCTCAGGTAGCTCTTGGCCTTGACCGCCTCGCGGTAGTGATTACCGAAGCGCAGGGTATGGATCACCGCCGAGGCGTGTTCGATCTCACCGTCGGCGCCGACCACTGCCGCTTTGCCGTAAGCCTCGATCTTTTCGGCGCCACCAATGATGCCCACCAGCCGCTCGACCATCATGGCGCCGAGGTCGGAGCAGTTGGCGCGGATCTGCGGTTTCAGATCCTCGACGAAACCGTTGCCGACCCACGGGTTCTTCATCACCACGGCCAGCCCGACCATGGTCACTGGCTTGTCAGTGGCCTTGCCACCTTCGATGAAGGTTTCTTCGACATAGCTGACGATCTTGCGAATTTCGAAACTCATGAGCTGCTCCGTAGGGGGATTGAGAGTGTCTGTGCGTCTGATGGTATACCATAATACCGATCGTGCAAGTCCCCCCGATAACTTTTGCCGCATCACTCCGGCGAATGGTCATATATTCAAATCCTACAACCGCCACCAACCCCTGTAGGAGTGAGCCTGCTCGCGATAGTGGTGTGTCAGTCGGGAATTTCTAACCTGATCCACCGCAATCGCGAGCAGGCTCACTCCTACAGGTGAAATCACCCGCCGATTTGGTTAACAAAAGATAACGTGGCGCCGATTGTCAGACGTTTCCAAAGCCCGATAGGATGAGCCAGCTTCCCAAGGCGCTCTGGACTGCGGGTTTCACGGCTATGCTTGTGACCCATCAGTCACCACGAGCACCCTTGCGGCGCCCTAAGGCCGAACGGCCTAACAATAATAAATAGGGGAAGGTCTATGAGTCGTTGCCGCCCGCCGGCGTTACGCAACACCGCGTTGCTGGCCACAGCACTCACTCTGCTGGGCTGTGCTGCCTTGTCGGCACCCGCGCTGGCCGCCGAAGCGCCGGCCGACGGGGTGTATTCCACCGAATCGGCCAAAGCCGCCAAAAGCCTGATACTCGATGTTGTCCACGCCGGCACCCGCCTGGTGGCGGTCGGTGATCGTGGGCACATTCTCTATTCCGATGACCAGGGCAAAACCTGGACTCAAGCCAAAGTGCCGACCCGGCAACTGCTGACGGCAGTGTACTTCGTCGATGACAAGCACGGCTGGGCGGTGGGGCACGACGCGCAGATCCTCGCCAGCGACGACGGCGGCCTGACCTGGAGCAAACAGTTCGAAGACCTCAAGCGCGAAGCACCGCTGCTCGACGTCTGGTTCCAGGACGTCAACCACGGTGTTGCGGTCGGCGCTTACGGCGCACTACTGGAAACCACCGACGGCGGCAAGAACTGGCAGGATGTCAGCGACCGCCTCGACAACCAGGATCAGTTCCACCTCAACGCCATCGCCGCCGTCAAGGACGCCGGGCTGTTCATCGTCGGCGAGCAGGGCAGCATGTTCCGCTCCCCGGACTGGGGCCAGACCTGGGAGAAACTCCAGGGCCCCTATCAGGGCTCGCTGTTCGGCGTGATCGGCACTGCGCAAGCGCAAACCCTGTTGGCCTACGGCCTGCGCGGCAACCTCTATCGCTCCACCGATTTCGGAAGCACCTGGCAGCAGGTCGAACTCAAGGCCGCGCGCGGTGCGCTGGAGTTCGGTCTGTCCGGCGCCACGCTGCTTGCCGATGGCTCGATCGTGATCGTCGGCAACGGCGGCTCGGTGATCAGCAGCAGCGACAACGGCGAAACCTTCAGCGTGTTCAACCGCCCGGACCGCATCTCGCTGTCCTCGGTGACAGCGGCCGGCGACGGCAATCTGATTCTGACCGGGCAGGGCGGCGTGCACACCACGCAGCCAAACGGCGCCGAAATCAATAATAAGAAGGCGGGGCTATGACTTCCTTGATCACTCCTCAGCAGGACAAAGCGACGCTCCTCGAACGTCTGATTTTCAACAACCGCCCGGCCGTGATCCTGATCTGCCTGGTGGTCAGCATTTTCCTGTTCTGGCAAGCCACGCTGATCCGCCCGTCCACCAGTTTCGAAAAAATGATCCCGCTCAAGCATCCGTTCATCGAGAAGATGATGGAGCACCGCAACGATCTGGCGAACCTGGGCAACACCGTGCGCATTTCGGTGGAAGCCAAGGACGGCGACATCTTCTCCAAGGAGTACATGGAGACGCTGCGCCAGATCAACGACGAGGTGTTCTACATCTCCGGCGTCGACCGCTCCGGCCTCAAGTCGCTGTGGAGTCCGAGCGTACGCTGGACTGAAGTGACCGAAGAGGGTTTCGCCGGCGGTGAAGTGATTCCGCAAAGCTACGACGGCTCGCCGGACAGCCTTGACATGCTGCGCAACAACGTCCTCAAGTCGGGACAGGTCGGGCGGCTGGTGTCCAACGACTTCAAGTCGAGCATCGTCGACATCCCGCTGCTGGAGTCCTACCCGGACCCGCAGGATCAGGGCAAGTTGCTCGCCCTGGACTACCGCCAGTTCTCCCATGAACTCGAAGACAAGATCCGCAACAAGTTCGAAGCGCAGAACCCCAACGTCAAGATCCACATCGTCGGCTTCGCCAAGAAGGTGGGTGACCTGATCGACGGCCTGGTGATGGTGGTGATGTTCTTCGGCATCGCTTTCGTCATCACCCTGATCCTGCTGCTGTGGTTCACCAACTGTCTGCGCAGCACGGTGGCGGTGTTGAGCACCACGCTGGTGGCGGTGGTCTGGCAGCTCGGGCTGATGCACTTCTTCGGTTTCGGGCTGGATCCGTATTCGATGCTGGTGCCGTTCCTGATCTTCGCCATCGGCATTTCCCACGGCGTGCAGAAGATCAACGGGATCGCCCTGCAATCGAGTGAAGCGGACAACGCCCTGACGGCGGCGCGGCGCACTTTCCGGCAGCTGTTCCTGCCGGGGATGATCGCGATTCTCGCCGACGCCGTGGGCTTCATCACCCTGCTGATCATCGACATCGGGGTAATCCGCGAACTGGCGATCGGCGCATCCATCGGTGTGGCGGTGATCGTGTTCACCAACCTGATCCTGCTGCCGGTGGCGATTTCCTATGTCGGCATCAGCAAGCGCGCCATCGCCAAGAGCAAGAAGGACGCGAATCGCGAGCATCCGTTCTGGCGCTTCCTGTCGAACTTCGCCAGCCCGAAAGTTGCACCAATCTCCATCGCCCTGGCGCTGATCGCCTTCGGCGGTGGCCTCTGGTACAGCCAGAACCTGAAAATCGGCGACCTCGACCAGGGTGCACCGGAGCTGCGTC
This sequence comes from Pseudomonas sp. NPDC088414, assembly GCF_044753325.1. Lineage (NCBI taxonomy): Bacteria > Pseudomonadati > Pseudomonadota > Gammaproteobacteria > Pseudomonadales > Pseudomonadaceae > Pseudomonas > Pseudomonas sp. NPDC088414. Next base: position 13,001 of record NZ_JBIVMY010000001.1, read on the forward strand.
CGGACTCGCGCTACAACAAGGACAACAACTTCATCATCAACAACTACTCCACCAGTTCCGACGTGCTGGTGGTGATGGTCAAGACCGCTACCGAAGGTTGCTCGCGTTACGAAGCGATGGCGCCGATCGACGAGCTGATGTGGAAGATGCAGAACACCGAGGGCGTGCAGTCGGCGATCTCGCTGGTGACCGTGTCCAAGCAGATGATCAAGGGCATGAACGAGGGCAACCTGAAATGGGAAACCCTGTCGCGCAACCCGGACGTGCTGAACAACTCGATCGCCCGCGCCGACGGCCTGTACAACAACAGCTGTTCGCTGGCGCCGGTGCTGATCTTCCTCAATGACCACAAGGCCGAAACCCTGGATCGCGCTGTACACGCGGTGCAGGAATTCGCCAAGGCCAACAACAAGGACGGTCTGGAATTCATCCTTGCCGCCGGTAATGCCGGGATCGAGGCGGCCACCAACGAAGTGATCAAACAGGCCGAACTGACCATCCTGATCCTGGTGTACATCTGCGTGGCGGTGATGTGCATGATCACCTTCCGCTCATGGGCGGCAACCCTGTGCATCGTCCTGCCGCTGGTGCTGACCTCGGTGCTGGGCAACGCGCTGATGGCGTTCATGGGCATCGGCGTCAAGGTCGCGACCCTGCCGGTGGTGGCGCTGGGCGTGGGGATTGGCGTGGACTACGGGATCTACATCTATAGCCGACTGGAAAGTTTCCTGCGCGCCGGGCTGCCGTTGCAGGAAGCCTATTACCAGACCTTGAAATCCACCGGCAAAGCGGTGCTGTTCACCGGTCTGTGCCTGGCGATCGGCGTGTGCACTTGGATCTTCTCGGCGATCAAGTTCCAGGCCGACATGGGCCTGATGCTGACCTTCATGTTGCTGTGGAACATGTTCGGTGCGCTGTGGCTGCTGCCGGCGCTGGCGAAGTTCCTGATCAAACCGGAGAAGCTGGCGGGGCAGAAGGGCAACTCGCTGTTTGCTCACTGATCCGGACGCCTGAAACGACAAAGCCGCAACCTTGGGGTTGCGGCTTTTTTATGAGTCAAGATCAAAAGCCCCTCACCCTAGCCCTCTCCCGGGGGGAGAGGGGACCGATCCGGGGATATTGGAGATCTGCACCGACTTGAACGACTTGCTTTGAATCCATAATCGACTCAGTCATTCAGGTCGATGTATGACGAAGAACAACTCGGTCAGTTCCCTCTCCCTCCGGGAGAGGGCTAGGGTGAGGGCCGGCGGTCTCAAGGCTTAAGAAAGTTCGGTGCCTAGCACGACGCTAAGCGCACTGCGCGCATCATCCAGCTGCACCAGCGTCGCATGCCTTGCACCCAGCGCATCACGGTTCTCGATCGCGGTGAGAATCGCCTTGTGCCGAGGCAACGCCAGTTCATGCAGGTTCGGCCGCTGGTTGGAATGCTTCAACGCCTCGGCAATCGCCACCGAGAGCATGTTGCACAGGTTCGCCAGCAGATCGTTGTGAGTCGCGTCGGCGATGCGGCTGTGGAAGTCCAGATCCGGTTGCAGCAAGGCCTCCGGCGTCGGCGCGGCTTCCATGCGTTGATAGGCTTCGCCGATGGCCGCGATGTCGGCCTCGGTCGCATGCTGGGCGGCGAGGGCGGCAGCGGCCGGTTCGATGATGCTGCGCACACTGGTCAGCACATTGAAGAATTCATTTTGCGGGCTGCTTTGCATCAGCCAGTGCAGCACGTCCGGGTCGAGCATGTGCCACTCGCGGCGCGCCTTGACCACCGTGCCAACGCGCGGTTTGGAGTACACCAGCCCCTTGGCCACCAGCACCCGCGTGGCCTCGCGCAACACCGGCCGGCTCACCGCGTATTCCTCGCACAACAGCGCTTCGGCGGGCAGTTTGTCGTCGGGCAAAAAGCGTCCGGAGACGATCTGCATGCCCAGTTCCTGGACAATGCGCGAGTGCATGCTTTTGCGGTCGGAAGGTTTGCGGTAATCCATGGGGAACGGCGCGATCCTGAGCGATGGAGATGCCGCGCATCATAGCAGGCGTGCGGCGCAATCATCAGGCCTGAAATCTGCGAACACCCTGTGGCGAGGGAGCTTGCTCCCGCTGGGCTGCGCAGCGGCCCCAAAACCGGTATATGCGGTTCTCCTGTGATACCGCTAATGCTGATTTGCGACTGCTACGCAGCCGAGCGGGAGCAAGCTCCCTCGCCACAGTGGTTGGATTCAGGCCTGAAAGATTTTGCTGTTAATGAGAATGTCGCGGGACTTCGGCCCCTCGGCAACCCACCAGGAAGTCAAAGTCACAGCCCTGATCCGCCTGCAGCACATGATCGATGTACAGCTGACGATAGCCACCCAACAACAATTGCTGCGGTGGCTGCAGATCGGCCATGCGCGCCGCGAGTTCGGCGTCGGGAATATCCAGATGCAAACGTCCGCTGGCGCAATCGAGTTCGATCCAGTCGCCTTCCTGCACCACCGCCAACGGCCCGCCGGCCGCCGCTTCCGGAGCAACGTGCAAAACCACCGTGCCGTACGCGGTGCCGCTCATGCGCGCATCGGAAATGCGCACCATGTCGGTCACGCCTTGCGCCAGCAGCTTGGCCGGCAAACCCATGTTGCCGACCTCGGCCATGCCCGGATAACCCTTCGGCCCGCAGTTCTTCATCACCAGAATCGAGTCTTTATCGACATCCAGTTCCGGATCATTGATTCGCGCCTTGTACATGTCGAAGTTCTCGAACACCACCGCGCGACCGCGATGCTGCATCAGCTCAGGCGTAGCGGCGGACGGCTTGAGCACCGCACCGAGCGGCGCCAGGTTGCCGCGCAGCACGCAGATACCGCCGTCAGCGCGGATCGGATTGTCGAGGGTGCGGATCACTTCGTCCTCGCCATAGATCGGCGCGTCCTTGGTGTTTTCGCCCAGCGATTTACCGTTGACGGTCAGGGCATTCGGATTGGGGATCAGATTGGCCTCACCGAGACGCCGCAGTACTGCCGGCAAGCCACCGGCGTAGTAAAACTCTTCCATCAGAAAACGCCCGGACGGTTGCAGGTCGACGATGGTCGGCATGCCGCGCCCGATGCGGGTCCAGTCGTCCAGATCCAGCTCGACGCCGATGCGCCCGGCGATGGCTTTCAAGTGGATCACCGCGTTGGTCGAACCGCCGATGGCGGCGTTTACACGGATAGCGTTTTCAAACGCTTCCTTGGTCAGGATCTTCGACAGGCGCAAGTCTTCGCGCACCATCTCCACCGCGCGCATGCCGGACATGTGCGCCAACACGTAACGCCGCGCATCGACTGCCGGAATCGCCGCGTTGTGCGGCAGGGACGTGCCCAGTGCTTCGGCCATGCAGGCCATGGTCGACGCAGTGCCCATGGTGTTGCAGGTGCCCGCCGAGCGTGACATGCCGCCCTCGGCTGCGAGGAAATCGTCAATGGTGATGGTGCCGGCCTTGACCTGTTCGCTGAGCTGCCAGACCACGGTGCCGGAGCCGATGTCCTTGCCCTTGTGCTTGCCGTTGAGCATCGGCCCGCCGGTGACGACGATCGCTGGCACGTCGCAACTGGCCGCGCCCATCAGTAGCGCCGGGGTGGTCTTGTCGCAGCCGGTCAGCAGCACCACGCCGTCAATCGGGTTGCCGCGAATCGCTTCCTCGACGTCCATGCTTGCCAGGTTGCGGGTGAGCATGGCGGTGGGGCGCAAGTTTGACTCGCCATTGGAGAACACCGGGAACTCCACCGGAAAGCCACCAGCCTCGATCACTCCGCGTTTGACGTGCTCGGCGATCTGGCGGAAATGCGCGTTGCACGGGGTCAGTTCCGACCAGGTGTTGCAGATGCCGATGATCGGCTTGCCATGAAACTGGTGGTCGGCGATGCCCTGATTCTTCATCCAGCTGCGATACATGAAGCCGTTCTTGTCGGCGGTGCCAAACCATTGGGCCGAGCGCAGGGTGGGTTTCTTCTCAGACATGATCGATTCTCTTATTGTAAGACTATTGTTTGCGAGTTACGGCTAAACATAAGCGCAAAATCGCCGCTTTGGAAGTGTTGTTGGGTAATTAGTATTACTATATAGTCGTTTTCGACGGAGGGATTGGCCCTGGCGGTTTTCCGCGAGAGGCGTCCCCCGAGGTTCTATAAAAACAACAATCGGAGACCGATCCCATGAGCCAGGAACTGCGGCTTGTTCGCCGCATCACGCTGAAACTGATTCCTTTCCTGATCCTGCTGTACCTGATCGCCTATGTGGATCGCTCCGCCGTCGGCTTCGCCAAGCTGCACATGGGCGCCGACATCGGCATCGGTGATGCGGCCTATGGTCTCGGTGCCGGGCTGTTTTTCATCGGTTACTTTCTTCTCGAAATCCCCAGCAACCTGATGCTCGAGCGCTTCGGTGCGCGGCGCTGGTTCGCACGGATCATGATCACCTGGGGCGCGATCACCATCGGCATGGCGTTCGTCCAGGGCCCGCACAGTTTCTACGTGATGCGCTTTCTGCTCGGCGCGGCGGAGGCGGGGTTCTTCCCCGGCGTTCTGTACTACATCACCCAATGGTTCCCGGTGCGCCATCGCGGCAAGATCCTCGGCCTGTTCATCCTCTCCCAGCCGATCGCGATGATGATCACCGGCCCGGTGTCCGGTGGTTTGCTGGGCATGGACGGCATCCTCGGTCTGCACGGCTGGCAGTGGCTGTTCATCGTCATTGGCACCCCGGCGATCCTGCTGACCTGGCCGGTCCTGCGCTGGCTGCCGGACGGCCCGCAGAACGTGACGTGGATGGATCAGGCCGAGAAAGACTGGCTGACCGGCGAACTGAAAAAGGATTTGCAGGAATACGGCCAGACCCGTCACGGCAACCCGCTGCATGCACTCAAGGACAAACGCGTGTTGCTGCTGGCGCTGTTCTACCTGCCGGTGACCCTGAGCATTTATGGCCTCGGCCTGTGGCTGCCGACGCTGATCAAACAGTTCGGCGGCAGCGATCTGGTCACCGGTTTCGTCTCGGCGGTGCCGTACATCTTTGGCATCGTCGGCCTGCTGATCGTGCCGCGCAGTTCCGACCGCATGAATGATCGCTACGGCCACTTGGCGGTGCTCTATGTATTGGGCGCGCTGGGCCTGTTCTTCAGCGCGTGGCTGACCCTGCCGGTGGCGCAACTGGCGGCGCTGTGCCTGGTGGCGTTCGCGCTGTTTTCCTGCACGGCGGTGTTCTGGACCTTGCCGGGGCGGTTCTTTGCCGGTGCGAGTGCGGCGGCTGGGATTGCGCTGATCAACTCGGTGGGCAACCTCGGCGGGTATATCGGGCCGTTCGTGATCGGCGCGTTGAAGGAATACACCGGGAATCTGGCTTCGGGGCTGTATTTCCTCAGTGGGGTGATGGTGTTCGGTTTGATTCTGACGGGCATCGTCTACCGCGTGCTGGAGCGCAAGCACGTGCTGCCGGTTGAGCAGTTCGCCGCCAGTGCACGGGGCGCCACAAGAACCTGACTGGCCGACACCGACCCTTGTAGGAGTGAGCCTGCTCGCGATGAGGCCGGCACATTCAATATTTATGGTGATTGACACACCGCAATCGCGAGCAGGCTCACTCCTACAGGGGCTGCGGTGTTCAGACTAAAACAGGAGAGGACATATGCATCTGGTTCAATTCGAATTGAATGACGGCGAGCGCCGCGTCGGCGTGGTCGACAACGGGCTGGTCCGCGAAGTGCAGGACGCCCGCAGCGTACGCGATCTCGCGCTGGCCGCGATTGAGGCCGGCGGCACCCTGGAGCAGCAAGTACAAACCCACGGCCTGGGCATCAGTCATGACTATGCGCAGTTGCTCAAAGACCGGCGCATCCTGCCGCCGCTGGATCACCCGGACCCGGCGCACCTGCTGGTCAGCGGTACCGGCCTGACGCACCTGGGCAGCGCTTCGGCGCGGGACAAGATGCACCAGCAGGCCGGCGACGAAGCGCAAATGACCGACACCATGCGCATCTTCAAATGGGGCGTGGAGGGTGGCAAACCGGCGGCGGGGCAGGCGGGCGTGCAGCCGGAATGGTTCTACAAGGGCGACGGCAGCATCGTCGTGCGTCCGGGCGATGCGTTCCCGCTGCCGCCGTTCGCCGAGGATGCCGGTGAGGAACCGGAGATGGCCGGGCTCTACGTCATCGGCCACGACGGCAAACCGTATCGCCTCGGTTTCGCGGTGGGCAATGAGTTCTCCGACCACGTCATGGAACGCAAGAACTACCTGTACCTGGCCCACTCGAAACTGCGCAGTTGCAGCTACGGCCCGGAACTGCGCACCGGCGAGCTGCCGCAGCATCTGGCCGGCACCAGCCGCATCCTGCGCAACGGCGAAGTGCTGTGGCAGAACGAATTCCTCAGCGGCGAAGCCAACATGTGCCACAGCCTCGCCAACCTCGAATACCACCATTTCAAATACCGCCAGTTTCTGCGTCCTGGCGACGTGCACATCCATTTTTTCGGCACCGCGACCCTGTCGTTCGCCGATGGCATCCGCACCCAACCGGGCGACCAGTTTGAAATCAGCCAGGCCGAATTTGGCGCACCGCTGGTCAACGGTATCGCTCCGGCAGCAGCGGCTTTTCAACCGAACAGCATCGGCACCCTTTAAGGAGCTCCCATGACTCAGATTCTCGGCCACAACTACATCGGCGGACAGCGCAGCGCAGCAGGCAACGTCAAACTGCAAAGCGTCGACGCGACTACTGGCGAACAGCTGCCGTACGATTTCATTCAAGCGACTGAAGCCGAAGTCGATGCCGCCGCCAGAGCCGCCGCCGCAGCGTACCCGGCCTATCGCAGCCTCAGCGCCGAACGCCGCGCGCAATTTCTCGACGCGATTGCCGATGAACTGGATGCGTTGGGTGATGAGTTCGTCGCGCTGGTCTGCCGCGAAACCGCGCTGCCTGCGGGGCGGATTCAGGGCGAGCGCGGGCGTACCAGCGGGCAGATGCGCCTGTTCGCCAAAGTCCTGCGGCGCGGTGATTTCTACGGTGCGCGAATCGACCTGCCATTGCCGGATCGCCAGCCGTTGCCGCGCCCGGATCTGCGGCAGTACCGCATCGGCCTCGGCCCGGTGGCGGTGTTTGGGGCGAGCAACTTTCCGTTGGCGTTTTCCACTGCGGGCGGCGATACCGCTGCGGCGCTGGCCGCTGGTTGCCCGGTGGTGTTCAAGGCTCACTCGGGCCACATGGCAACCGCTGAGCTTGTCGCCGATGCACTGATTCGCGCGGCGGAAAAAACCGCGATGCCGGCAGGCGTGTTCAACATGATTTACGGCGGTGGCGTCGGCGAGTGGCTGGTCAAGCATCCGGCGATTCAGGCTGTCGGCTTCACCGGTTCGCTCAAGGGCGGTCGGGCACTGTGCGACATGGCAGCGGCGCGACCGCAACCGATTCCGGTGTTCGCCGAAATGTCGAGTATCAACCCGGTGATCGTTCTGCCTCAAGCCTTGGCTGAGCGCTCGGAAACCATTGCCCGCGACCTGACCGCTTCGGTGGTGCAGGGCTGCGGCCAGTTCTGCACCAATCCGGGTTTGGTCATTGGTATTCGTTCGCCGCAGTTCAGCGCCTTCGTCCAGCAACTCGCCGGGCTGATTGACGACCAACCGCCGCAGACCATGCTCAACGCCGGCACCCTCGGCAGCTATGGCAAAGGCCTGCAGAAACTCTTGACGCATTCCGGGATCGAGCACTTGGCGGGCCAGCCGCAGCAGGGTAATCAGGCGCAGCCGCAGTTGTTCAAGGCCGATGTCAGCCTGTTGATCAACGGCGATGAAGTGCTGCAGGAAGAAGTGTTCGGCCCGACCACGGTGATCGTCGAAGTGGCGGACAAGGCCGAGCTGAGCGCGGCATTGCACGGCCTGCACGGGCAACTGACAGCGACGATGATCGGCGAACAGGCCGACTTCGAACGCTTCCCGGAACTGACGCCGCTGCTCGAGCAGAAAGTCGGACGGATCCTGCTCAATGGCTATCCGACGGGTGTGGAAGTGTGTGATGCGATGGTGCATGGCGGGCCGTACCCGGCGACATCCGATGCGCGCGGCACGTCGGTGGGGACGCTGGCGATTGATCGCTTCCTGCGCCCGGTGTGCTTCCAGAACTACCCCGATAGCCTGTTGCCCGAACCGCTGAAGAATGCCAACCCGTTGCGCATTCAGCGCCTGGTAGACGGCAAGCCGTCACGCGAAGCCCTCTGACCCACACCGCAAATCCCCTGTAGGAGTGAGCCTGCTCGCGATAGCGGTTTCACATTCGACATCTTGGTTGGATGACATACCGCCATCGCGAGCAGGCTCACTCCTACAAGGGCCGGGCACGACAATGAGCTATCATTGGCCCTTTCCCCCCTAAGAAAGACTGTTTGCCATGACTGCCCAAACCCTTCTCAACGCCCTCGAACACTGCGGCATGGTTGAAATCGACGGCCTGCACGCCTTCGAATTCGCCCTCGACGAAGACGACAACCTGCACATCGAATGCATGGATGGCCGAGCGACCAAGCATTGGGAATTTACGCCGGCTCAGGTCGCAGCGGCTACTTTTGATAACGACCTGCAGAGCTGGTTGATCGTTGGTGATTCCGGCGAGCATCGCCTGGTTTGCCTCGACGCATTCGGCGGCAGCGACGACGAGGACGAAACCGATGAACATGCGTAAATTCTGGCCACTGCTGATGGCCGGCAGCGTCGGTGCGATGGGCCTGTCCAGTGCCAGCGCCGAGACCTATCAATTGCTGGTTGGCTCCTACACCGCCGGCACCAGCCAGGGCATCTATCGAATGAATTTCGATAGCGCCACCGGCCAGATCGCCGCCAAGCCGCTGCAAGTGATCAAGAGCGAAAACCCGTCGTGGCTGACCCTGTCCAAAGACCAGCATCGGCTGTTCGTAGTCAACGAAAACGGCCCCGGCCAGAAAGACCCGGTCGGCCGCGTCAGCAGCTATTCCATTGATCCCAAGACCCACGCCCTGACCCTGATCAATCAAGTGCAGAGCCTGGGCAACGAGCCGACCCATTCGAGCCTCAGTGGCGATGCCAGCCATCTGTTCGTCAGCAACTATTCGGTGATGGAAGATCCGGGCGGCACGCTGGCGGTGTTGCCGGTCGGTGCCGATGGCAAACTGAAACCGGTGGTGCAGATGAGCGCGCACCCGGCGAGCCGGGTCAATCCCGAGCGCCAGGCGTCCAACCACGTGCACTCGACGGTGTCCTCGCCGGATGGTCGCTATGTGTTCTCCAATGATCTGGGGGCGGACAAGGTGTTCATCTATCGATTCGACCCGAAAGCCAACCCGTATCTGCCACTGACTCCGGCGAAAACCGCGTCGGTGAGCCTGCCCGCCGGTAGCGGCCCGCGCCATCTCCTGTTCAGCGCGGACGGCAAGCATGCCTGGCTGACCATGGAAATGAGCGCGCAGGTCGCGGTGTTCGACTACCACGACGGCGTGCTGACCCAGACGCAACTGGTCGATCTCGCCGCCGGCCAGCCGACTTCGGACAAGGCCGGCGCAGCGCTGCACGCGTCGGCCGACGGCAAGTTCCTCTACGTCAGCAATCGCGGCACCGCCAATCAGCTGGTGGTATTCAGCATCGATCCGGCGACCGGGCAGCTCAAAGAGCTGCAAAAACGCTCGGTGGAAGGCGATCACCCGCGTGAGTTCAGCCTCGATCCGAGTGGCAAGTTCCTGCTGATCGCCAACCAGAAGAGCAACGAAATTGTCGTCGTCGAGCGCGATGCCAAGACCGGTCTGCTCGGCAAAACCGTGCAAAAACTGCCGATGGACGCCCCGAGCGATCTGAAGTTTCTAGTGCGACAATAAGCCACAGGCCCCGGTTTGCGGGGCCTGTCTCGTTGTATTAATCGCGCTGATATCCGGTAATGCTACAAAGCATTTCAAGCGATCAACCCTCGAGCGTTAAGTTTGCTTCACGGCCCAACCGGGCAAAGCAAGCCAACCGAACACGAGGGTTACCGCCATGAATTTCAATCTCTTCTCTGTCATCGCCGCTTCCGCCATCTCCGCCACCGTTGCATTGCCAGCCAGTGCCAACGTTGAAATCGCCGGCAAAAAATCCCACACCCAGAGCTACACCCAGAAATACCTGCAACAGAGCGCCAACTTCTACGCCGCACTGGATCACAAAGCCCAACACTGAAAGTCTGATTTGGCACCACTCCCTGTAGGAGCTGCCGAAGGCTGCGATCTTTTGACGTTTAAGATCAAAAGATCGCAGCCTTCGGCAGCTCCTACACGTTTGTGTGTTGAACATTTCGATAGGCTTTTTTCAACGCCGAGATAGACCGGCTAAATAATCAACCAAGCTGATGTTTACTATGGCAAACCCTGACTGGTTACCGTGGCTTTTTTGATTGATCCTGACGGCACTGAAACATGCCCACGGAGCACTTCATGGCCAGTTCAATCATTACCTCAGCCAAGCGCGGCGCCTACCTGGCCATCGGTCTTTACCTGGCACTGGTGCTGTTTGTCAGCATCGCGTCGCAGACGCAACACAACTTCGAAGCACCGATCGAAGTCGCACACCCCGGCATCCAGTTCGAACACCGCGCAGACGTGCTGGTTGATCGCGCTGAACTCGCAGGAGTGGGCGGCGCATGAAAGGCTACAGACTCTGGGTCATCGCCAGCCTGGCTCTGATGACCAATGGCGCGGCGTTACTCGGCTTCGGCCAAGGCTCGGTCGGTGCACTGGCGCGGGCCATAGAGGCCAATCACAGCATTGCGCACAACATCGAACGGGCCAGCTCCCAAGGGTTGCTGGCCGGCAATCCGCCGATCAAGGCCGAAGTCGACTTTCTTGGTCCATTTGAAGTGGACTGCATGGCGTTGGGTATGTGTGACGCTCTTGCATAACCTGTGGCGAGGGAGCTTGCTCCCGCTGGGTTGCGAAGCAGCCCAAAATGCCGCGATCCCCTATTTCTGATGATCCGTGTTGAATGGTTTTGCGACTGCTGCGCAGCCGAGCGGGAGCAAGCTCCCTCGCCACAGGGTGGCGGCAAGCAGGCAGAGGGGATTATTTCTTCATGATCGAGGTGAAGAGGTCGGATTCGAGGAAGCGCGGTAGCCACGCCTGCAAACGAACGAAAGGCGTCTGCGCAAACCACTCGCGATCAACATGTGCAAACTGCCGCACGAACGGCAGCAGGGCGATATCCGCCAGGCTGGGATGCTCAGTCAGCAAGTAATCGCGATCAGCCAGCAATTCATCCAGCCGCTGCAAAAACACCGCGCCCTCAGCCCGATAAACCTCCATCGGTTGTTCGGGATAACGCTCGGCGTACTTGTAACGGTTCAAATGCACTTTGAACACTTGATCATTGGCTTCGATCAATTCGGCAATTCGTGAATCACCGCCGAGCAGCCAATTGTCCGGATCGTTCTGCGCCAGCGCCCAGCGCATGATTTCCAGGCTCTCATCGATCACCCGGCCATCGGCATCCAGCACCGGCACCGTGCCTTTGGGCGAGATCGCCAGCATCGCGGCCGGTTTGGCCTTGAGGCTGACTTCGACGATCTCCACCGGCACGCCCGAATAACGCAGGGCCATCCGCGCGCGCATCGCGTACGGGCAGCGGCGGAATGAATACAACGTATTCATTTCACCTCCAGTGTGCTCAAACCATTGCCCAGGCGTTGCACCTGAATCTGCACCGGAATCCGTTCGTGCATTTCCTGCACGTGGGAAATCACTGCGACCTTGCGTCCCTGCGCCTGCAAGCCGTCGAGGGCGTCCATCGCCAGTTGCAGCGATTCCGGGTCGAGGCTGCCGAAGCCTTCGTCGATGAACAGCGATTCGATTTTCAGCGTGCTCGAGGCCATCGATGCCAGCCCCAGCGCCAGAGCCAGCGACACCAAAAAGGTCTCGCCGCCGGACAGCGAATGCACCGAGCGCAATTCGTCGCCCATCTCGGTATCCATCACCAGCAGGCCGAGCATGCTGCCACCGCGCTTCAAGCGATAGCGTTTGACCAGTTGGCGCAACTGCACGTTGGCGTGATGCACCAGCAGGTCGAGGTTGTAGGCCTGGGCGATCTTGCGGAAGGTGTCGCCGGTGGCCGAACCGATCAAGGCATTCAGGCGCGCCCAGCGCTGGTACTCGGCATAGGCGTCGGCGATCTGCTGCGCGAGTGCCTGATTGGCGTTTTGCCGGCGCTGATCTTCGGCCTGTTCGGCGCGCAGTTCGGCGCACTGTTGCTCGCTGAGATTGAACTGGTTCTGCAGGTCGGCGAGGGCGCTGGCGAGTTGCTCGGCATCGAGATTGCCATTGTGCTGCGCCTGATGATCGGCCAGACGCTGATCACGTTCCTGCAGCAGCACTCTGGCCTGTTCGATGGCTTTTTCGTTGTGCTGCAAGCGCTGGCGCAGCTCGCTGAGCTGCGTGTCATCGACGCGCAGCAGGTCTTCGAGGCCGCCGTCATCCAGTTCAGGATGGCGTGCGCGCCAGTCGGCAATTTTCTGCGTCAGCTCATTGTCTTCGCTTTGCAGTGCCTGCAAGCGTTCTTGCTGAGCCTTGAGTTCGGCGCCAATTTGCACCCGTTGCGTGCGCACGTTCTGCAGTTCCGCGGCGGTGCCGGTTTCGGCGTTGCGCGCCTGCTCCACGGCCTGCTCCAGTTGCTGCTGCCAGTGCTCGGCGCTGCTGTGTTCGCCCAGCAGTTGTGCGAGTTTTTCCTGACTGGCCTGTTGCTGCGTGGCCAGGGCGCCGAATTGCTGCTCGGCGCTTTGCAGCTGCTGTACGCGGCTGAGCTGGCGATCCTGTTCCTTCTCCAGCGTCTGCTGGCGTTGCTGCTGCTCTGCCAATTCTTCCTTCTGCTGCTCGACCTGCGCCAGACGCTCGGCAATCTGTCGATCCAGTTGCATGAAGGTCGCCGCCGGCTCGACGCGCAAGGCTTCGAGGGTGTCGGCAGGTAGCAGGCTGGCGAACGCGGTGAGTTCTTCGTCGAGACGCTGACGGTCGCTGCTCAGTTCGCGTTGTTGGTTGCTCAGGTGTTGCGCCGCTTGCTGATGCGCGGTTTCGGCGTTACGCAGTTGCTGGGTCAGGCGCGCCGCGTCCTGTTGCAGGGTGAGCAGGGCGCTCTGGCGTTGTTCGTCCTGGGTGATGCTCTGGTTCAGTTGATCGTTTTGCCGGGTCAGCCAGGCATCGCGTTTGTCGGCGTCCTGATTGAGCAACTGAGGCGCCAGTGGATGCGCCTGCAGACTCGGCGCCAGTGCCTGCTGCTGGGCGTTCAATTGCTCCTGCTGTTGCAGCAACTCTTTCTGCCGGGCGATCACGCCGCCGACTTCGGCGCGCAGCTCGGTGAGTTTTTCCTTGAGCTGATCCACCGCTTGCTGCGCACTGGCCTGCTCGGACTCGTCGTGGCGGCCGAGGCTTTGCAACAGCGCTTCGGGCTGATGATACGGATGCTCGTTGCTGCCGCAGACCGGGCACGGTTGATCGTCCTGCAACTGTGCGCGCAACTCTTCGACACTGGCGCTGCGGGCCAGACGCTGACGTTCAAGCAGTTCACGGGTGACGTTGAGGGTTTGCTCGGCGACGGTCAGTTCGGCTTTGCTTTTCACCCCGTCCTGGGTCAGCCGTTCGCGCTCCTGTTGCGCATCGAGCAGGCGCTGTTGCAGCTCGGCGCCGCGTTTTTCAAACTCCTGCTGACTGGCCCAGAGCCGCGTCAGATCTTCGATGGCGCGCAGTTGTTTGCGGTTGTCCTGCAGCAGATTGCCAAGGATGCCGATCTGTTCGGCGACGGCATCCGGCTCGGCGCCGGCCTCTTTGAACAGTACTTCCAGTTGCTGCTTTTGCGTGGCCAGTGCTTCGGCGCTGTGCGCGGCGTTCTGTTCGAGGGTCGCCAGTTCGGCCTGGCCCTTGTTCAGGCGATTGCCGATCAGCATCAGCTGTTGCAGGCGATCCCGATAGGCATTCCACGCATCGCTGAGCGGCGCCAGATCGGCACTTTGCTCCAGTCCGGCGGCGATTTTCTGCAAGCGTTCGGCGACTTGCACCTGTTTATCCTGCAAGGTCTGAATCGCGCTCTGACCCTCACTGCAGGCCTGCTCGGCGGCTTGCCGGGCCTCGGCGCTGAGGGCGGTGTCCTTGGCGAGGCGGGCGAGAGTGCTTTGCTCGTCGAAGGCCTGACGCAGCAGCGGGGCGCTTTCGCTGTGGCGCTGCTGCGCTTCGCTGAGGGCGACTTTTGCCGACTCAAGCGTTTGTTCCAGTTGCGTCTGTTTTTCGCCGAGTTCGCCGTGCTGCTGAGTGTGCGCAGCAATCTGCGCCGCCAGCGGCGTCAGTTGCGCATCGAGTTCAGTCTTGCGCGCGAACTGGTGGCGTTGCGGGGCGAGTTGCTCCAGGCGCGTCAGCTTCAGGCGCTCGCCGGCCAGGCCTTCCCACTGTTGTTGCGCACTGTGCAGTTGTTCGGCAGCCGCTTGCTGCGCGTCCTGCAACTGACGCAAATCCTTGAGCCAGCTGTGCTGTTGTTCCAGTTGCTTGAGCTGCGCCTGCTGCACCTTCAATTGCTGCTGGGCGGCGTTGAAACGCTCGTCCAGTACTGCGCGGGCTTCGGGCGTCAGCGGGGTGACGCCGGTGGCCTGATCCTGCAGCAGCTTGTGCGCTTCGCGGGCTTCTTTGGTCTTGTCGAACGCGCGGCGGCCGAGGCGGGTGTAGAGCGCGGTGTCGGTGAGCTTTTCCAGCAGTTCGCTGCGATCGTTGTCGTCAGCCTTGAGAAACGCGCTGAACTCGCTCTGAGCCAGCAGCACGGCGCGGGTGAACTGTTCGAAGTTCAGACCGAGCGCGGCTTCGAGTTGGGTTTTGTATTCGCCTTTCTGACTGGCGAGCAGTTGATCCTGATCGATGTCACGCAGGCTCTGACGGCTGATCTGCAACTTGCCGCCAGCCTTTTCCCGGGCGCGGTTGGCTTCCCAGCGCGCACGGTAACGGCGGCCATCGACGCCGACGAAATCCACTTCCGCATAACCTTCACCGGTGCCGCGCCGCAGCAAGGTGCGCGGGTCGCCGGTGGCGATTTCACCGTCGGCGTCCGGCACCTTGGCGTCACGGCTGGTGTTGTTCAGGCGCGGCACGGCGCCGAACAACGCCAGGCACAACGCGTCGAGCAAGGTACTTTTACCGGCGCCGGTCGGCCCGGTGATCGCGAACAGACCGGCGCTGGCCAGCGGTTCAGCGGTGAAGTCGATTTCGAACGGCCCGGCCAGCGAGGCGAGGTTTTTCAAGCGAATGGCGAGAATCTTCATGGCTGCTCGCCCTCCATCTGTACGTCCTGCAGCAGTTCGGCGAAGTCCTTGAGCGTCTGCTCATCGACCTCGTTGCCGTAGTTGTCGAGCCAGGCGCGACTGAACAGTTCTTGCGGCGTGAGCTGATCCAGTTCGACCAGCGCGCTGCCGTCGTCGCTGCCATCGGTGCCACGGTTGCCGGCGTATTCGGCAGCGATCCGCACCAGGCGCACGGCTTTGCCTTGCAGGGCGTTTTCCACTTGATGGCGCAGATCCGGCTGTGGCTCGTCGAGGGTCACGCGCACTTCCAGCCAAGGCTGGCGCTGGGTTTCAGCGAGCAGATCGATGTTCGGCAGATCAGCCAGTTGCAGCAGAATCTCTGCCAGCGGTGCCGGGCCGATGCGTTGCAGGTTGACCGAGCGCGGGATCAGTTTCGGTTCAACGCTGACCAGGGTTTCGCCGTCGAGGGTGATGTCGAGAATCTGATGCTGATAGCCAATCTCCGAGAACGACAACGGAATCGGCGAGCCGCTGTAGCGGATGCGTTCTTCACCGTTGACCTTCTGCGGCTTGTGCAAATGGCCGAGGGCGACGTAACTGATGCTCGGCCCGAACAGGCTGGCGGGCAGCGCTTCGGCGTTACCGATGATCAGACTGCGCTCGGAGTCTTCCGAGACCGAGCCGCCAGCCATGTGCGCGTGGCTGATGGCGACCAGTGCCTGGCCGGGTTTGCGCTTGGCATTCGCCGCTTCGATCAGCCATTCATGCACCTGGCCAATGCCACGCAGATAGTCGTCGCCCAGATGCGCACCGGTCACTTCCGCCGGACGCAGGAACGGCAGCGCCAGGCACCACGCGGCGATCTCGCCTTCAGCGTTCGGCAGTGGAAGCAGCAGACGTTCGGCGTCGAGCTGGCCGTCATCCAGCCACAACACGCGGCCCAGCGCATGGGTGCGCAAACGGCGCATCAACGGCGCAGGCAGTTCGATCCGCGAGCCGGAATCGTGGTTGCCGGCAATCATCACGATGGTCAGCAACGGCTGCTGCTCGTGGGCGCTGACGATGAAGTCGTAGAGACGTTCCTGGGCTTTGACCGGCGGGTTGACCGTGTCAAAAATGTCCCCGGCGATCAGCAGCACGTCCGGCTGCGCCAGTTGCAGTTGGCGCAGCAGCCATTCGAGAAAGCACGCATGCTCGAAATCGCGCTCCTGGCCGTGCAGGTTTTGCCCAAGGTGCCAGTCGGAGGTGTGGAACAGACGCAAGGTGGACTCCGCATCAATTAAAAGAGGTGATGGCCGCGAGGAAATGATGGGCGGCTGAAGAGGGGGGAGTTTACAGATTATTGGAGAGTGAGGGCTTGTTGTGGCGATCAAGCAATTCCAGTGCGCGGGTCTCGCTGCGTCTGGCCCATTCATCGTTCGAACCGGCTTACCCGCTTGTCGCAACTGTCAGATCTGACAGTTGCTGATGCCTGAAGGGTTCAAGCAGTGTCGAGCAGCCAATATTCCATTGCGGAGAACGCTCATGACGGCTGAATACGAAAGGAACGATCCTGAAGGTCCAATGGCCCTTTTCCCTCTGTTCCTGCCCAATGCGACATCGTCTATAGAAGATTACGACTATGGTGTTCCGGTGCGAGCCGTAGAGGGTGGGTTGAGATTTTCTATCGATCCATGGTTATCCATGTCGGTCGACGACTATCTCGAGATCTTTTGGGGCAACTCGCTGAGTGCGGTGTGGAGCAAGTCAATTGACAAGGATGATCTGAATCGCCGGGTGACAGGCAGTATCAACGAATCCTTCATCGTGCGCGGTGATACGCATCCGGTGTTCTATCGTGTGACAAGACCCGGAGGGGGTGAGGGTGAGGACTCGCGACCATTGCTGAGCGTATTGGTGAAACTCGATCGGCCCGGTGGCTTCGATAGTAATATCGGCGAACCGGGCCATCAAGGTCTGCGATATTCCATTCCCCAGGCAATCATTGATGATGGCGTCGGCCCGGATGAGGCTGCGCTGGGCATACCGATCACCATTCTTCCCTACGAGTTCATGCGCAAGAACGACCTCATCCGCTTGACATGGGGGTCCGAGGAACTCGTCACGAAGGTCGAACAGCGTCACATTGATGACCCGTTGAACAACCCGCTGGTGGTCATGGTCGATGCAAAGACGCTGGAGGACGCCGGGGACGGCGCCAGGATTGCGGTTACCTATCAGATCATCGACGAATGCGGCAATTATCCGGATGAGCGTTCACCTTGGGCGGTAACCACCTACATTCTGGTCGATCTGAAACAGAACCGGCTCGATCCTGCCATTGTGATTTCCGCCGATCCTGATACCGATATCATTGATCTTGAAGCGTTGGGCGAGGAGGACGTTGAGGTCATTGTCAACACGGCGGGAAGTGCCTTCAAGGTCAATGACAAAATTGCCCTGAAGTGGTTCGGCATACCGGCAGAAGGCACTCCGGTGATTTATGAACCAGCCGAATTGCCGGTGGTTCGGGTGGGGGTCGCGGTCCCATTCAGTGTGCCTAATGCGATCGTGCGGGCGATCGCCATGGGGCGTGCCAGTGTCTCTTATCTGTTGAAACGCGAGGGATCACTGGATCGGCCATCGAAGAATGCCAGTGTCAGTGTCTCCGGGGTCATCGAGCGTCTGCCCGCGCCTGCCGTTGTCGAGGCTCCCGAGGGTTATCTTGATCCTGATCTGCGTTGGGCGACGGTGGAGTGTCCGTGGTATCCCGGACGTCGATCCAGCGATCTGCTGAAACTGATCTGGGAAGCCACACGTCCCGGCGGCGGTACTGTTCATTACGAAGAGGCCATGCCGGTGGGCGACGTGCCGGATGGCGAGCCGGTATTGCGCAATGTCATAAGCACCGAGATCCAGCGTTTCGACGGCTTGCAGGTGTCGGTGTTTTATACCGTTGCCAACGACGATGAGTCGATTTTCAACGTCCGCGAATCGTATCCGTTTGTCATGCAAGTCGGCGAGGCGCTGCCTTTGTTCTCGTCACCGCGGGTGCAAGAAGCAGTACCCGGTACTTCATTGATAGATCCGGATGCGGTACCACCCTTGGGTTGTAAATTGATTGCAACGCATCTCGAAACCCAGGTCGACGACGAAGTGCATTATCGGTGGCGCGGTTCGGTCGGTAGCGGCAGCACCAGTGGCTCACTGCGTCTTACCTCGCAAACGGCGGGTAAGGAAGTGCCGTTCACGGTGCCTAAACAGTTTGTGACCAACAACCTCAATCGCCGGATCGTCATTGATTACTTTATTGTCCGTAACAACAAAACCCTGGGTTACTCGCTCCCTCTGACGTTACGCGTTGGCAATGCTTTGCTGGATTTTGATCCGCCCTCAATTGACGGCGCGCGCGGCGACCAGATCGATGTAAGTGCGGTGCCAGGTGTCGGCGCGACCTTGCGTCTCGCCGCTGCGTACGGATTAAGGGTTGGTGACAGCGGTGAAATCCGCTGGATAGGAACACCGGGAGGTGGTACGGCCATCGTGCCGTTTAGCGTGGAGAGCGGAGAAGCGGGGCGCGACAAGCTGGTGACCGTTCCGAGGTCGGTGGTGTTGGCCAACGTCGGGCGGGAGATCTCGCTGGACTGCACCGTGGTGCGTCAGGCCGGTGGTCGCCAGTATTCGCGGGTGGCGGTTTATGACGTGCATGTTTCGCTGGGGACGGGACGCTTGCTGGTGATGGGCGCGCGCTCGCGGGGTAATTACCAGATTTATGGCGGCGGGACTGCGTGGTTGACCGCGCTGGACGCAACCACCCGGCAGCCGATCAAGGCCTGGTGGCGTTATAATGGCGAGGAGGGCGAGGTCAGTGGTACGACGTTCCGTGACACTCGACCGGATCGGCTGCTGCATGTGCGGATCAGTGATGATCAGGTGACGATCAATCCGCAGAACTTGTGCGGGAACGGGAATTTTATATCCGGCCATGAAGCAAATAACGCAGCCTTTGCCGCGCGGACGGAGCGTGGAGCACTGGTGGCATGGGGCAGTCCGGAACGTGGTGGAAATTTGGGGGATTCGTTACCGGCCATTTCTGATGCCGTATCGCTGAGTGCTTGCGGTTACGCCTTTGCGGCACGACAGGCCTCGGGTGCGGTAGTGGCTTGGGGGCTGAGGAGTCACGGAGGAGACGTGCCGGAACCCACCAGTCTTTTGCGAGATATCGTAGCGGTAAGCGGTAACGGTTATGTGCTCTGTGCGCTGCGTCGTGATGGGAGTCTGGTGGCGTGGGGAAGCCCTACTTGGGGTGCAGCACTTCCAGAGCCGGTAGCTGCGCTGAGGGATGTTGTCAAAGTGATTGGCAACCTCTACGCCTTTGCTGCGCTTCGGGCCAATGGCTCGGTAGTGGCTTGGGGGGATCATGGTCACGGGGGGGGCGTGCCGGTGCCAATTGCAAACTTGACTGACGTTGTAGACGTAGTGGCCAGCTATGCAGCTTTTGCTGCGTTACGCGCAGATGGTTCGGTAGTGGCATGGGGGCACGGTGCATACGGTGGAGTTGTACCCGCCGAAATTTTAGCGCTCTGGGATATTCAGGAACTCGTTGGTGGGAACTTGGGTTTGGCAGCGCGACGAAGTGATGGAGGTGTCGTTGCTTGGGGTTATGAGAATATCGGGCAGGTCCCCGATCCGATTGCAGCAATGAAAAACATCGTAATGGTGACCGGAAACCATTGGGCGTTCGCCGCGCTTCTAAGCTCGGGGAATGTAGTGGCTTGGGGGTATCATCCTGTTCCAGCACCCATTGCTGCACTGAGAGATATCGTACAAGTGGTTGCTGCGGGGGAAGCTTTCGCCGCATTACGCGCCAACGGTGAAGTCGTCGCATGGGGAAATGCTACCTATGGCGGCGAGATACCCGCTTCTATATCCGGCAAGCTGATCAACGTCCGCGCCATTTATGGCAACACCCATGCCTTCGCCGCGCTGACCTCCAGCGGCGAAGTCGTGACCTGGGGGCGTGGCCCGGCCGGCGGTAACAGCGATGGTGTCGCCGACCAGCTCAACGGCAAAATCTTCTACGAAGCTACAGCTTTGTCCCGTGGTTTGGGAATGCGCGAGACACGACTGCTTGAAGCAGCAGAAAGTGAACAAACCTCATAACACCGTCAACGCCTGAAAGATCGCAACCTGCGGCAGCTCCTACACGTGATCCCTGTAGGAGCTGCCGCAGGCTGCGATCTTTTGATCTTTCACTTCGGATAGAGCGGCGGCAATCCACTGTCACCCACCGGATCCTGCACCCGCTCAGCCGCCGGAATCGTGCGGATTGCCCGCCACAAATCCTCACCCTGCCAATGCTGCCCGGTCTCGCTATACAGCGCGCCGTTGAGGCCGTCGAGAGCGTCGGAAAGCGGTACGAAGCGCGCCGCCATATCCGCCAAAGTCTCCGGCTGCTGCCGCGCCCACGCATCCAGCGCCTGCCGCGTTGCTTGCGGGTCATTGGCCTGACACGCCCGTTTGATGTCGTCCAGCAACGTGCGCGGGCTCGGCCCGGTTTGCGCGGTGCGGTGCACCGCCGGTTGCCATCTTGCACGCCACCACAGGCCGAAGCCGAGCAGGGTGGTGCAGGCGAGGATCAGGGTGCTGAGTTTCCACCACCACAACACGTCGTTATCGACGGCGTTCACTTGCAGGGTGCCGGCCGGGGTGTCGACCTGCAGGCTCGGGTTGGTCGCCACTTGCAGGGTGCGCGCCGGCAGGCTGGTGTGTTCCAGATGATCTTCGAAGGTGTTCCACCAGATCACGTCCACCGTTGGCAACTCGATCGCGCCGCTGCGGCTGGGCACCAGCGCTTCGCGTTCTTCCCGGCTGCCGATCAGGCCGCGCTCGCCGCTCTGGTTGCTCAGCACCGGTTGATCCGGGTAACGGCGCAGGCCGTTGGCCTCGGTGGCGGGCAGGGCGGGCAACTGCGAACTGGCCAGGCCTTCGGCTTTCAGCGTCAGGCTGCGGGTCAGGGAGTCGCCGACCTGAAGATGATCCGGCTCAGGGTTCCAGCTTTCGCTCAGGCTCAGGCTGCGTGCGGGCAGCCACGGCGCATCGGCCGGGTAGGTCAGCGGTTTCGGTTTGACCGTCAGGGCGATCTCGGCGGAATTGACCCGCAACAGCTTGCCCGGTTTCGGGCCCTGCACGGTCGCGTCCTGGGCCGGCTGGGTGTCGACCAACGTGGCGCTGAACGTCTGCGGGGCAATGAGCAGCAAGCCGCTGTGCTGCGGATAGATCGCATAGCGCATCTCGATCACGCCATGGCGCACACCGTTGATGTCTTTTTCGTAGGTGCGCGTATCGCCCAGTTGCTCGACGCGCGTGTCGGCGATCTGCAGCGGGGTCAGGCTGCTGTCGTCGTACAGCGACACCGAGTGATAGATGCGCAACGTCAGGATCGCCTGAGCCTGCACATAGACGCTGGACTGGTCGAGGCTGGCCTCGATGAACACCGGGGCCGGGTTGTTCTTCTCTTCGCGAATGTCGCTCTCGACCACTTGCACGGTGATCGGCTGGCTCTGCACATCACCCAGTTGCAGCGGCGGAATGATCACGCTGCCGTTCTCTTTCGGCAGCAGGGTGATGATCCAGCGCGTGGTGGCGCGGTTGTCGCCATTGAGGGTGTTCAACTGGTTGACCTGGCGCGTGCCACGCACCTCGAACAGCGGCTCCAGCGGCGTCAGGTCGGGTTTGCCGAACTGGGTGACGTCGCTGGTTTCGAGGGTGAGTTCGACCGTCTCGCCGGAGTTCAGGCGACTGCGATCCACGCTGGCCGTCAGCTCGGCCGCCTGAGCGGTGGTCGTGCAGAGCAGCAGGGGCAGCAACAGAGCGGTGAAACGGGTCATCGAGTTTTTTCCTGATCCTGATGTTGTTGCTGTTCGTACCAGAATTTGCGTCGCAGCAGTTCGCCCGGATCGTCGGGGATCTTGCCCAGCCATTGTTCCAGCGCCTGACGTTGTTCGCCTTCGAGGTTGTCCTCGCTCGGGCGCAGCGTCGGCACGGTGTCCGTTTCTTCCGCCTCGTCGAGGCCCGGCACCTCGTTGGGACGTGGTTGCGGCGGGGTGGTCGGCGGCGGCTCGCTGGCCGACTCGCCGGGCTGGGCCTCGCTCGGGGTGTCACTTTTCACCGCGGGTGGTGGCGTGGTCGCTGGCGGTGGTTCCTCGCCGGGCACGTTCGGCTGCGCCGGTTGTGGCTGCGGCTCGACTGGCGGCGGGGTGTTCTTTTGCTTGAGCAGGTTTTCCACCAGGGCCTTGTTGGTCAGCGCCGGGCGCAAATCCGGTTGCAGTTCCAGCGCCTGTTCATAGGCATCGATCGCCGCTTCCAGCTCACCACTTTTTGCCAGGGCGTTGCCACGATTGTAGTGGGCGCGGGCATCGCTGCCTTCGGCGAAACGCTGAGCGGCGCCACTGTAATCGCCGGCCTCGTACAACGCCAGCCCTTGCCACTGGTGATCTTCGAAGTGTTCGGCCGCCTCGGCCGGGCGCTTCTGCTTGAGCAGGTGCAGGCCCTGTTGGTCGGGGCGCAGCCACAGGTCTTCGAAGTCAAAGGCGTAGCTTGGCTGCGGCAGGCACAGCAGCAAGGGCAGGCAGAACAACCAGCCACGCCGTCCGGCACAGGCGGCCAGCAGCAATAGCGGCAACAACAGCCAGTAACCCTGATCGGCCCAGGTGTCGAGGCGCACGGTCTGGCCATCGTCGCGCAGGCTGCGCGGGCCATCGAGCAGGCCGAGGGCGCGCAAATCGGTCTCGTCCAGCCGCGCACTGTGGTACTCGCCGCCGACACTGGCGAGGAATGCGCCAAGGGCCGGGCTGTCGAGTTGCGGCACGCGAATCGCGCCTTGTTCGTCCTTGAGGAAACTGCCGTCCTCCTGAGCGATCGGCGCGCCTTCGGCGGTGCCGATACCGAGCATCAGCAGTTGTGCCGATTGTTGGCCAAGGGCGCGGCGAATGCCTTGGCGTTCCTCTTCGGTCAGCGAGGAGCCGATCAGCAGGATCCGTCCCTGGCCGAGCGCGCCTTGCTTGAGCAGGGCCAGCGCCTTGCTCACGCCGAGATCAGCGCGATGGCCGCTTTCCGGCATCAGCGACGGCTTGAGCGCGTCGAGCAGATTGTGGCTGGTCGCCAGGTCATCCGACAGCGGCACCAGCGTGTGCGCGCTGCCGGCGTAGACGACGATCGCGGTCTGCGCGTCGCTGCGTACCTGTAACAGGTCGAACAGCTTGCGCCGGGCCTGTTCCAGTCGTGTTGGCGGCGAGTCGGTGGCGAGCATTTCCGGGGTCAGCTCCAGCACCACCACCAACGGATCGGCGGGTTTCTGGCTGGTCTGTTCGACGCGCTCCCAGCTCGGCCCGAGCAGGGCTACGATAGTCAGCAGCCACGCCACGCCAAGGGCCACCCACGGCAGCTTGCTGTCGCGCCCGCTGCCACCGCTGAGCAGGGTCGAATGGAACGCCGGCGGCAGAATCATCTGCCAGCGTCCGGCACGTTTCTGTCGGTGCCAGAGTTGCCAGAGCAGCCAGCCCAGCAGCGGCAGGAGCAGCAGCCACCAGGGGCGGAACCAGTGCGGCCAGAGCGCGATCATCGGCGCCTCCGCAGACGCAGGCGTTTCAGACGCTCACGCCAGTCGGGTAACGGACTTTGCAGATACAGCTCCTTGGTGAGCAGGCGTTGCAGCGGGTTGTCCGGCCACAAGTCGCGGGCGACCAGCAACAGGCTCAGCAGCAGGGCCAACGCCAGCGGCCACTGATACAAGGCTTGCGCCGGGCGTGCCTGGGTCGGTTGCTGGGTCACCGGCTCGAGCTGATCGAGGGTCTCCCTGATCGCTTGCAGCTCTTTGCCGTCGCGGGCGCGGAAGTACTGGCCGCCGGTGGCTGCGGCAATCGCCTTGAGCGCCGGCTCGTCGAGGTCCAGGCTCGGATTGACCCCGAGCAGGCCGGTGCTGCCACTGTCTTGCGGGTCCGCGCCAATGCCGATCGGGTAGATTTTCACCCCTTCGCTGGCGGCCAGTTTTGCTGCGGTCAACGGATCGATTTCGCCGCCGTTGTTGGCGCCGTCGGTGACCAGAATCAACACCCGGCTCTGGGCCGGACGCATGCGCAGGCGCTTCAGCGCCAGGCCGATTGCATCACCGATGGCGGTGTTTTTGCCGGCAATGCCGATCCGCGCTTCATCGAGCCAGACGCGCACGGTGTGGCGGTCAAACGTCAGCGGTGCCTGCAGATAGGCCTGACTGCCGAACAGGATCAGACCGACGCGGTCGCCATCACGGCTTTCAAGGAAATCCCCGAGCAGATGCTGGACCAGCGACAAGCGACTGACGTCTTCGTCCTGCCACTGCATGTCGGGGAAGTCCATCGAACCGGACACGTCCACCGCCACCAGCAGATCGCGGCCGCTGGCGGCAATCGGCAACGGTTCGCCGAGCCATTGCGGGCGGGCGGCGGCGCTCAGCAATAGCAGCCACAGCAGCAGGAACGGCGCTTGCTGGCGCCACGCCGGCAGGTTGGCGCGTGCCCGCCGACGGGCGAGGCCTTCGAGGTCTGAGAGAAAACTCACGCGCAACGCCGGCTCGCCGCTGTCGGCCACCGGCAACACCAGACGCATCAGCCACGGCAGCGGCAACAGCACGAAGATCCACGGCCAGGCGAACTCAAACATGCTTGCGAATCCAGGTGTCGACGGCTTGGGTCAGGCCGGCGATGGCTTTGTCATCGAGTTTGCATTCGGGTTTGTAGGCGCCTTCGACCAGCACCATCCAGCGTGTCAGGCCGGCGGCCGGGCAACGGTTGTCGAGAAATGCCAGCCATTTGCGGCCATTGAGCGTGTGGCTCTGGCTGTAGGGGTAGTGGTTGCGGCACAGGCGTTTGAGCAGGCCGTTGAGCTGTTGCAACCAGGCTCCGGCCGGTGCGCCGTCGTAGGGTTTGGGCATCTGGGCCAGTTCGGCCAGCGCGGCGATGCGCACGGGATCGAGTGGCTGTTCGGCGCGCACGATCGGGCGTTTCTTGATCGGAATGAACCGACGCAAGCGCCACGCCGCGAACCCGAGCAACGGCAGCAATAACAGCAGCAGCCACCAGCCCGGCGCTGGTGGCCAGAAGTCGATGGGCGGTGGGGAGATCAGCGGTTGCAGTTGCTCGAGGCCGTTCATCGACTGCTCCCCGGGCGCTGCGGATTGAGGAACTCGCGCATCTGCTCGACCATTTCGCTTTGCGTGCTCAGCGGCATCAGCAGCACCCGTAGTTTCTGCGCGAGCAATTCCCAACGCGCGATACGGGCTTCGGCCTGAGCGCGATAGGTCTGGCGCAGATCGAAATTGAGCGTGTCGAGTTCCAGTTGCGCGCCGCGTTCGGCGAAGCGTAAAAGCCCGGCGGCGGGCAGGGCGTGATCCAGCGGATCGGACAGCGGCAGCATCAGCAGGTCGCAATGGCGCGACAGCAGACTTAACTGCTGCTCGGCGCTGTCGGACAGCGCACGCTCATCGCAGATCACGATCACCAGACTGCCCGGGCGCAGCACCTCACGCGCCCGGCGCAGCGCTGCGCCGAGGGCATCGCGGTCCGGTTCGCGTTCGCTGTGCAGCGATTGATTGACCTTCACCAGACGGTTGAGCAATTGCAGCAGGCTCTGCTTGCTGCGGCGCGGTTTGATTTCGTAATGCTCGTTGTCGCCGAACACCAGCCCGCCGACCCGGTCGTTGTGCCCCAGCGCGGCCCAGCCGATCAGCGCCGCCGCTTGCGCTGCAAGCACCGACTTGAACATCAGCCCGGAGCCGAAAAACAGCCGCGTGCTTTGCTCGACCATGATGAAAATCGGTCGCTCGCGTTCTTCATGAAACAGCTTGGTGTGCGGCTCTTGGGTGCGCGCGGTCACGCGCCAGTCGATGGTGCGCACGTCGTCGCCGGCCTGGTAGACCCGCACCTGATCGAAGTCCACGCCACGCCCACGGAATTTCGAGTGATGCAGGCCGATCAGCGGGCTGCGCTGGCTCGGCGTGGAAAACAGCTGCACTTCGCGCACACGGTGGCGCATCTCGATCAGATCGGTGAGGCTGATGCGGATGCCCGGTTCGGACGGCAGGGGGGCGTTCATGGGGGTCAAGCGACGGCTACGACGTCGAGAATCCGCTGCACCACCCGATCCTGATCGATGCCGGCGGCTTCGGCTTCAAACGACAGAATGATGCGGTGACGCAACACGTCGAACAGCACCGCCTGAATGTCTTCCGGGCTGACGAAGTCGCGCCCGGCCAGCCAGGCGTGGGCACGGGCGCAGCGGTCGAGGGCGATCGAGCCGCGCGGACTGGCGCCATAGGCGATCCACTCGGCCATCTCCGGGTCGAACTTGGCCGGGGTGCGCGTGGCCATGACCAGCTGCACCAGGTATTCCTCCACGGCGTCGGCCATGTACAGACCGAGGATTTCCTTGCGCGCGGCGAAGATCGCCTGCTGGCTAACCCGGCGCTCGGGCTTGGTTTCGCCGTTGAGCGCTTCGCCACGGGCTTGTTGCAGGATCCGGCGTTCGACGGCGGCATCCGGGAAGCCGATTTTGACGTGCATCAGAAAGCGGTCGAGCTGCGCTTCGGGCAGCGGGTAGGTGCCTTCCTGCTCGATCGGGTTTTGCGTGGCCATTACCAGAAACAGCGGCGACAGTTCGTAGGTGCTGCGGCCGACGCTGACCTGACGCTCGGCCATGGCTTCGAGCAGCGCCGATTGCACCTTGGCCGGCGCCCGGTTGATTTCGTCCGCCAGCACCAGGTTGTGGAAGATCGGCCCCTGCTGGAACACGAAACTGCCGGTTTCCGGGCGATAGATCTCGGTGCCGGTGATGTCGGCCGGCAGCAGGTCCGGGGTGAACTGGATGCGATGGAACTGGGCTTCGATGCCCTCGGCGAGTTCTTTGATCGCTTTGGTCTTGGCCAGACCCGGAGCGCCCTCGACCAGCATGTGGCCGTCGGCGAGCAGGGCGATGAGCAAGCGCTCGATGAGTTTTTCCTGGCCGAGAATCTGCGTTGAAAGAAAGGTTCGCAGCGCCAGCAGCGCTTCACGATGTTCCATCGGTGACTGTTCCTGGAAAGGGTGGCCCCAGGCGTTCGGATAACGCCGGGGCTGGGGGCGTTACTTTAATCCATCGAGGGGGGTGGCGACTAACGGCATTTTGCGCAAAGTGCGGGAAATGACCGGGGGATTTGTTGGAATTTTGTAGCGGGGGAGTGTTGCGGTGGCAGTTCTGGCCTCTTCGCTGGCAAGCCAGCTCCCACAGGTATCAGCGGTGCGAATGCGATTTATGCAACACATCGGTCTCTGTGGGAGCTGGCTTGCCAGCGATGAGGCCAGTCCAGCCAGCATCAAATCTGGCTGATATAGGTCCCGGTGCCATCAAGGATGTTCTTCAGGGTTTCTTCAACTTCAGCCAGATCAACCATGTCCGGATTGAAGGTAATCTCCAGCACATCATCGCCATTCAACGCATCGGCATCCGCCGCCGCGATCTCGATCTTCAGCAGGGTCTTGCTCAGGGTGACTTTTACGCCATCCAGCGTCGAAGGCTCGCCATCCAGGGTGATCTCCAGCTCCTCCTCATCGGGATAACGGCTCATCAAAAACATCTCGCCCTTGTCGCTGTGGCAACAGAGCATGGCCATGTTGTCTTCTTCGTCGTCGCACGGGTTGACGATCAGTAGGGCGGTGGTCATTTGCATGGGGGAATTCCTGGCCGACGGGCGCTAAGTGCAATCGAAAGCGCGATTTTGCCAGCCTTGGCGCATTTGCGCTGCTCTCTTGCGTGGGTTGCTTTGTTGCTGCCTGCAATACGAGGGCGGGTGAAACCTGACGGAATCAGTGAAGAGGGAAAATTCCGACGGATGAATCCTGGGCTGATGGCTGAAATTTCCGAGGACGCCGCAGGAAAAATTACTTGTCTAAACTTGGTAGCCGTTTTCTGCTTTTTCGCTTGTTTTATCGCCACGATTGTCATTATTTTGCGGTTCAAGCGCAAAGGAGTGCGTCAACACAAACTAAAAAAAGGACCTCTTTCAATGCATCCGTATTTCGAACGCGCTGAGGAAATTGCACACCTGTCCGACGATCAGATCGAGCAGATTTATCAGCGATATCTGGACGGGGAAAAAAGCGCTGCGCTTCTGGTCGAGTATCAGATCCCTGCCACTGTCCGCAGCTTGCTCAAGGTTTTGCCGCCGATTGTCAGTCAGGATCTGAAGTGCCCTTATTGCGATGTGCCGATGTGGGTGCGTCGGCACGCCCGGGGCACTCCGGTCTCGCAGCGTCATCCTTACAAGTGCATACGGTGCGAGCACCGATACTCTGCATCCGCCCGCCATGGCCGACGCATGGCGTGTACTTGCCCGGCATGTTGCCAGGTTCATCAGCAACAATTGGCGGCGCAGGCCGAGCGTGATCGACGCGAACTTGAATCGCGCTTCGGTATACCGAGTCCGGCGGTGCCGTATTCGACCCTTGGGTTTGTGCAGAAACTGACGTTGCTGGCCTTGCTTGACGATGGCAATGCCAACCATCCCGAATGGATCGCGCCGTTGAGCGCGACATCCCGAAGCGAACATCTGGCACCGAGCGTCGAGGCCAGCGAGGAAAAACTGAAGAGTCTGCACGAGGCTGGCGTGTTAACGGTCGCGACGAGCTCTGATATCAGGGCTTTCGATCGCACTGAGGGTTGTAGTATCAGTGACTATTGCGCAGTGCGCTGGCAGCCTAATGTGGCACTCGGCGGAGTTGCGCGCTGTAATCGGGAAAGTCTGTACCTGACGCTCTATCAGGAGCTGTCCGGCGACATTCAAGTCGCCTGGAAGAGCGAACTCTACGGGCTGATTTTCGATCTTGCCCGAGAAGAATCGCTTCAATACATCCGTGTGCTGGCCAATGAAGTCGGTTTTTCATTCACGGCCGAGGCGCGTGCCGAAACGGTTGTGGGGCAACTCCTGCAGGATTTTTCCGTAAGCCAGCTCTATTACTTTGCCCGCCTGGCGGTAAAAAACGCTGCGCACTTCTACGCCACCGGCAACTCCAAAGGTCGCAGTCACGCGTCCAACACCATCCCGCGCAACATGCTCGGGACCGCTCAGGACGCCCTGACTCGGAACTGGCGCAAAAACGCACACCGCGATTCGCGGGTACCGCAATCGGCGTTGCATCGGCTGTTGTACGACGTAGTGCTCAAGGACAGCGGTGCCGGGTTTTCCAAGTCGCCGGGAGTGTATTGGCGCGATGAACTGGTGCCGCAATTCTTTTCCACGGCAGCTTTTGACAGCGACCTGCTCGGTCATTTGAGGCTGTTTTGCCGAGAGTGTGACTCCAGCAATATCGACGCCAGCATGGATAAATTGATCCTGAAAACCATGTGTTACGACTGCGCCACCGTGAGTAAATTCAGGGCGTTCGAGGAGCTGCCTGACTGATGTTGATGGGGGGCTGTAAACAGCTCAGGAAAAAGGGAAGGCATAGCGCTCAATGAGAGTGGCGGCGTTCCCTTTTTTCCTTCCAGTTCTTGATCAGCAAGTACGGAAAGTAAAAAAAGATTCGATGGATCAGAAATGGGATGACAAAGAAAAGTATCAACATGCCTGAAGAGAATATCGAGTAAAACAATATGTTTTGTCCAAACAGGTTTCCATATTTTCCGGTGCCTTTTCCAAGATCTGTTTCGGTTAAATAAAAAGCTAATATAAAAAACATAATCATAAAGGCTGTAAAGAATATTCCGGTGATGAATCGAGTTAAAATCCTGTTTTTGTACTGGGCCGGGTCAATCTTCATTGTTTTGTAAATTTTGTAGAATAGAATTGGCGCAAATATTGGTCCGATAACTGCTACATAGTTTGCGGTTGCTTTTGAACTGAAGGGGAATAAGGAAGACCAGAATCCGCTCAAGCCGAAAAGCTGGTTGTCTAAGAAGTCGTTGATGGCAAAATCCAAGCCGCTTTGCGGGAGTGCAGGAAGAAGAAGGTTTATAAAAAAGATCGGCGCGCAGAAAAGGGAAATCAATAATGGAGGTCCAGTCAGTTCGGGATGGTTTTTATTCATCTTGGTGTTTTCCAGTAGGCAGGCTGTGTTGCCTATTTAACAGAGCCAGCCGGAAGGCTGGCCCGTTACAGATGTTTGCTATCCTTTTGAGGAAGCGCCATTGAACTGATCAAGGATCAGTGTATTTATTTTTTCCACGTTATCAGCGCTCAAAAAAGCTGCTGCCAAGGCAATTAATAAGCCGACTACCACGATACCGGGTACGGTAGTAACCAGTGCCGGGAAAAAGTAGGCGGCGGTCACTGCCAGTAATGCGCCTGCCCCCATACCAGCCGCAATACTCTCAAGCTCCAGCATCAACGGTTTCCAATTGCCTTCCTGGAAACCAATTTCCAGATAGTCACTTTCTATCGCCAGTGTGAGCCCATGCATCGGGTTGCCCAGCGGATAATTTTTAAGAATGTCTCCGCGGATGTTTCCAGGGTTCAAATTAATTATTTCCCATGAGCCATCGCCGTAAAATATCGTTGCCGGCAGGTCAAGTTGTCGCATGTGTTGATTCCTTTCTTTGATGGAGACCCGTTCCGTGGGTCGGCTTGATAACTGATGCCTGGTTTTTTATGAGGTGCGCTTATATAGATAGCACTGCCGATTTTTGCGTTCAAATCGTGCTGTAGGAATTCGGTCTTCAAATTATGTGAGACATTTCTTGTCAGTTTGTAAGGATTCTTTAGTGTGTTTCTACTTGTTGTTTTTATTGGTTTTTTTGGTGCGAACAATCGAAGGCTGTGTAAGCTTTGGCGGGTGTAATTTCCCAAGGAGGAAAGGTGCGGCGGGAACGAATTTCAGCTAATCGGTCATTTCAGGTGCGCTTGCCTGTTGAGTGGCCACCTGAAACGCGAGATTTCTCTTTGGCTGCTAATGTTTACCGGTGCGCAGGCCCACGGTTACGTGCCAATGACCGAATATGTCGCAGCACCGCAAGCAGGCACATTGTCGCACCCATTAAGCTGCGCAACGGATGAGCACCCGTAAAGGCATTGTCGGCAGTCCCGACAGTCGTTTTTGCAGATGCCCATTCAATGGAAGGTGAATGTGACCTGAGTGTCTCGTCCAGCTTCACCCACCTGTCACCTGTTTCCTCTGCCCGAGAATCAGGAACAGGGCGACACAAGCCCCGCAAGGGGTGTTGCACGCGACGCTTTCCATCAATAACAAGCTTAAGCGGAGTACCACAGATGGCGTTCTTCACCGCAGCCAGCAAAGCCGACTTCCAGCACCAACTGCAAGCGGCACTGGCGCAGCACATCAGTGAACAGGCACTGCCACAAGTGGCGCTGTTCGCTGAACAAATCTTCGGCATCATTTCCCTGGACGAGCTGACCCAACGTCGCCTCTCCGACCTCGCTGGCTGTACTCTTTCCGCGTGGCGCCTGCTTGAGCGCTTCGATCACGCGCAACCGCAAGTGCGCGTCTACAACCCTGATTACGAGCGTCATGGCTGGCAGTCGACCCACACCGCGGTCGAAGTCCTGCACCACGACCTGCCATTTCTGGTCGACTCGGTCCGCACCGAGCTGAACCGTCGCGGCTACAGCATCCACACCCTGCAGACCACCGTGCTCAGCGTACGTCGTGGCAGCAAGGGCGAGCTGCTGGAAATCCTGCCCAAGGGCAGCACCGGCGAAGGCGTGCTGCACGAGTCGCTGATGTACCTGGAAATCGACCGCTGCGCCAATGCGGCCGAACTGAATGTGCTGAGCAAAGAGCTGGAGCAGGTGCTCGGTGAAGTGCGCGTCGCGGTCGCTGATTTCGAGCCGATGAAGGCCAAGGTGCAGGAGATCCTCACCAAGCTCGATAACAGCGCATTCGCCGTCGATGCCGACGAAAAGACCGAAATCAAAAGCTTTCTGGAATGGCTGGTGGGCAACCACTTCACCTTCCTCGGCTACGAAGAGTTCACCGTCGTCGATCAGGCCGATGGCGGCCATATCGAATACGACCAGAATTCCTTCCTTGGCCTGACCAAACTGCTGCGCACCGGTCTGACCAACGAAGACCGTCACATCGAAGACTACGCGGTGAACTACCTGCGCGAACCGACCCTGCTGTCGTTCGCCAAGGCTGCGCACCCGAGCCGCGTACACCGTCCGGCCTACCCGGACTACGTGTCGATCCGTGAAATCGACGCCGACGGTAAAGTCATCAAGGAACACCGCTTCATGGGCCTGTACACCTCCTCGGTGTATGGCGAGAGCGTGCGGGTCATTCCGTTCATTCGTCGCAAGGTCGAAGAAATCGAACGCCGTTCCGGCTTCCAGTCCAAGGCTCACCTGGGCAAGGAACTGGCGCAGGTACTCGAAGTGCTGCCGCGTGACGACCTGTTCCAGACCCCGGTCGACGAACTGTTCAGCACCGTGATGTCGATCGTGCAGATCCAGGAACGCAACAAGATCCGCGTGTTCCTGCGCAAAGACCCGTACGGTCGCTTCTGCTACTGCCTGGCCTACGTGCCGCGCGACATCTATTCCACCGAAGTGCGGCAGAAGATCCAGCAGGTGCTGATGGAGCGCCTGAAGGCCACCGACTGCGAGTTCTGGACCTTCTTCTCCGAGTCCGTGCTGGCTCGCGTGCAACTGATCCTGCGTGTCGATCCGAAGAACCGCCTCGACATCGATCCGCTGCTGCTGGAAAAAGAAGTGGTACAGGCCTGCCGCAGCTGGCAGGACGACTATGCCGCACTGACCGTCGAAAGCTTCGGCGAAGCCCACGGCACCAACGTGCTGGCAGACTTCCCGAAAGGCTTCCCGGCCGGCTACCGCGAGCGTTTCGCAGCGCATTCGGCCGTGGTCGACATGCAGCACCTGCTGAGCCTGAACGAAAAAAATCCGCTGGTGATGAGCTTCTATCAGCCGCTGGGCCAGGTCTCCGGCCAACGCGAGCTGCATTGCAAGCTGTACCACGCCGACACCCCACTGGCGCTGTCCGACGTCTTGCCGATTCTGGAAAACCTCGGCCTGCGCGTGCTGGGTGAGTTCCCGTACCGTCTGCGCCACACCAACGGCCGCGAGTTCTGGATTCATGACTTCGCGTTCACTGCGGCAGAAGGTCTGGACCTCGACATCCAGCAACTCAACGACACCCTGCAGGACGCGTTCGTCCACATCGTCCGTGGCGATGCCGAGAACGATGCGTTCAACCGTCTGGTGCTGACCGCCGGTCTGCCATGGCGTGACGTGGCGCTGCTGCGCGCCTACGCCCGTTACCTGAAGCAGATCCGTCTGGGCTTCGACCTGGGTTACATCGCCAGCACCCTGAACAACCATACCGACATCGCTCGCGAGCTGACCCGGTTGTTCAAGACCCGTTTCTACCTGGCGCGCAAGCTGGGCAGCGATGATCTGGAAGACAAGCAACAGCGTCTGGAGCAGGCGATTCTGACCGCACTGGACGACGTTCAGGTGCTCAACGAAGACCGCATCCTGCGTCGTTACCTGGACCTGATCAAAGCCACTCTGCGGACCAACTTCTATCAGACTGATGCCAACGGCCAGAACAAGTCGTACTTCAGCTTCAAGTTCAACCCGCACGCGATCCCTGAGCTGCCGAAGCCGGTACCGAAGTTCGAAATCTTCGTCTACTCGCCACGCGTCGAAGGCGTGCACCTGCGCTTCGGCAACGTTGCGCGCGGTGGTCTGCGCTGGTCCGACCGTGAAGAAGACTTCCGTACCGAAGTCCTCGGCCTGGTAAAAGCCCAGCAAGTGAAGAACTCGGTCATCGTGCCGGTGGGCGCGAAGGGCGGCTTCCTGCCGCGTCGCCTGCCACTGGGCGGCAGCCGTGACGAGATCGCGGCCGAGGGCATCGCCTGCTACCGCATCTTCATTTCCGGTCTGCTGGACATCACCGACAACCTGAAAGACGGCGCGCTGGTGCCGCCGGCCAACGTCGTGCGGCATGACGACGATGACCCGTACCTGGTGGTGGCCGCGGACAAGGGCACTGCGACCTTCTCCGACATCGCCAACGGCATCGCCATCGACTACGGTTTCTGGCTGGGCGACGCGTTCGCTTCCGGTGGTTCCGCCGGTTACGACCACAAGAAAATGGGCATCACCGCCAAGGGCGCGTGGGTCGGCGTACAGCGCCACTTCCGCGAGCGCGGCATCAATGTTCAGGAAGACAGCATTACTGTGGTCGGCGTCGGTGACATGGCCGGTGACGTATTCGGTAACGGCCTGTTGATGTCCGACAAGCTGCAACTGGTTGCCGCGTTCAACCACATGCACATCTTCATCGATCCGAACCCGAACCCGGCCACCAGCTTCGTCGAGCGTCAGCGCATGTTCGACCTGCCGCGTTCGGCCTGGACTGACTACGACACCAGCATCATGTCCGAAGGCGGCGGCATCTTCTCGCGCAGCGCGAAGAGCATCGCCATCTCGCCGCAGATGAAAGAACGCTTCGACATCAAGGCCGACAAGCTGACCCCGACCGAACTGCTGAACGCCTTGCTCAAGGCACCGGTGGATCTGCTGTGGAACGGCGGTATCGGTACTTACGTCAAGGCCAGCACCGAAAGCCATGCCGACGTCGGCGACAAGGCCAACGATGCGCTGCGCGTGAACGGTAACGAACTGCGCTGCAAAGTCGTGGGCGAGGGCGGTAACCTCGGTATGACCCAACTGGGTCGTGTGGAATTCGGTCTCAATGGCGGCGGTTCCAACACCGACTTCATCGACAACGCCGGTGGCGTGGACTGCTCCGACCACGAAGTGAACATCAAGATCCTGCTGAACGAAGTGGTTCAGGCCGGCGACATGACCGACAAGCAACGCAACCAGTTGCTGGCGAGCATGACCGACGAAGTCGGTGGTCTGGTGCTGGGCAACAACTACAAGCAGACCCAGGCCCTGTCTCTGGCGGCGCGTCGTGCCTACGAGCGCATTGCCGAATACAAGCGTCTGATGAGCGATCTGGAAGGCCGTGGCAAGCTGGACCGTGCCATCGAGTTCCTGCCGACCGAAGAGCAGATCAACGAGCGCGTTGCGGCAGGCCATGGCCTGACTCGTCCCGAGCTGTCGGTGCTGATCTCGTACAGCAAGATCGACCTCAAGGAACAGCTGCTGAACTCGCTGGTGCCGGACGACGACTACCTGACCCGCGACATGGAAACGGCGTTCCCGCCGACCCTGGTCAGCAAGTTTTCCGAAGCCATGCGTCGTCACCGTCTGAAGCGCGAGATCGTCAGCACCCAGATCGCCAACGACCTGGTCAACCACATGGGCATCACCTTCGTTCAGCGACTCAAAGAGTCCACCGGCATGAGCCCGGCGAACGTGGCCGGCGCCTACGTAATCGTGCGTGACATCTTCCACCTCCCGCACTGGTTCCGTCAGATCGAAGCGCTCGACTATCAGGTCTCCGCTGACGTGCAATTGGAGCTGATGGACGAGCTGATGCGTCTGGGCCGCCGTGCTACACGCTGGTTCCTGCGTGCCCGTCGCAACGAGCAGAACGCTGCCCGTGATGTCGCGCATTTCGGTCCGCACCTCAAGGAATTGGGTCTGAAGCTCGACGAACTGCTGAGCGGCGAAATCCGTGAAAACTGGCAGGCGCGTTATCAGGCTTACGTCGCGGCCGGTGTGCCGGAGTTGCTGGCGCGTATGGTGGCGGGTACCTCGCACCTGTACACCCTGCTGCCGATCATCGAAGCCTCCGACGTCACTGGCCAGGATCCGGCCGAAGTGGCCAAGGCCTACTTCGCCGTGGGCAGTGCGCTGGACATCACCTGGTACCTGCAACAGATCAGCGCACTGCCGGTTGAAAACAACTGGCAGGCTCTGGCCCGTGAAGCGTTCCGTGACGATGTGGACTGGCAGCAACGTGCGATCACCATCTCCGTCCTGCAACAGGGCGACGGCACGCTGGACGTGGAAGCACGCCTGGCGCTGTGGATGGCACAGCACGAAAGCATGATCGAGCGCTGGCGCGCCATGCTGGTGGAAATCCGTGCTGCGAGCGGCACTGACTACGCCATGTATGCCGTGGCCAACCGTGAGCTGCTGGACCTCGCGTTGAGCGGGCAAGCGGTGGTGCCTGCGACTGCTGCAAATGCCGAGCTTGAACTGGCCTGAGTAGTGCTTGAATGAGAAAGCCCCGGTGTCGTGAGATGCCGGGGCTTTTTTGTGTCTGTTGGTTTTGTGGTGGTCGGGCTGGCCCCTTCGCGAGCAGGCTCACTCCTACAAGGGAAACGCATTCCAACTGTAGGAGTGAGCCTGCTCGCGATGAGGGCCTTACTTTCAATACAACTTATGTGCTTGTTTGTTATCAAGCATCGACACTTTATCTGTCGGCCTGGTCAATAAATTGTTGAGCGACTGATCAAACTTCTGCAACGCCCGAACTTGCACATCCTGCTGTTGATTAATATCAGCGACGATCTCTTCCGAACGTTTGAAGTCCGCCCAAACCGGTGTCAGTTCTTTGGCCTCCGAACCTTTCGCCGTGCCGATGTAGTTCAACTTCGCATCATAAAAATCCGCACTGACATCAGCCTTGATGTCGGAGCTGCGCGAAGTGATCAACTGGCTGTGGGTGTCGATGATTGCCACCACGTCGGGGTGCGCCGCGCGCAGGCTCTGCATGTCCGGATAGACCGTCACCGAGCCGAACTGCCGCTGCAGCGAGGCCTTGACCCAGTCCACCGCCATGTCCGGTTTCGAGGTGGCGACGTAGGCGTCGTGGATCGGCTGCACCAGCAGGCTCTGGCCGAAACCGGTGCCGGCGTTGGCCTGGTAGTTACGTAGATATTCGCGATTGGTCTGGGTGCTCGGGCTGTAGACCACGCCCAGTGACACGCCGGGGCCGCTTTTCACCTGGGCGGCGCTACTGCGGCCGACCGGTTGGGTGAACAGTGTATCGAGGGACGAGACCGCTCTTGGCGCGGTGGGTACGGAACAGGCGGACAAGGCTAAAACCGATATCGCCAAGGTACTGGCAAAGGCAAGTTTCATGGTGAGTCTCCCGTGAAGCAACTTCAGTCGGAAAGTCAGAGTTGTCGCGGCTGTTTGTGACGGGCGCACGACAGTTGATTCAGACTAAACCCGCCAAGCTGTAAATAAGCTGACAATTTTTCGAGTTGTGGCGATGCATTAGTTTTATTGGCTTTAAGGCAAATCGGTTAATTGCCCCGGGAAATAAAAAGGCGCAAAACAGTGTTTTGCGCCTTTTTATTTATGGCTGTGCAAACAACCATCAGTTTTTCAGGGGGATCAATACTTGCTCGTCCGGGGCCAATACCATGAACACCAGCAACTTCGCCGGTTTGCTGTTGCTGGCGTTTTTCGACACCAGATGCTCGGAGCCGGCCGGTTCGTACCAGAACTGGCCTTTCTTGTAGGTGATCGCCTGTTCACCCTTGACCTGGGAAATCACTTCGCCTTCGAGCACGTAGGCCATGGCGGTGCCGTCGTGTTTGTGGGCGATGGAGGACTGGCCGGGTTTGTAGTCGACTTCGATCATCATGGCTTTCTTGCCGGGGGCGTTTTTCAGCATCTGGTCTTGCAGGACGGTGACTTTCTCGGACGGGTCGTGGGCCAGGGCTGCGGCGGACATGGACAGGGCGAGAGCGGCGGTGAAGAGGTGCAGGGCTTTCATCTTGGATCACCAGTTGGGGAGGGGTGGTGACCACAGTAGTCTGCGGGGCGGGGTATTCAAACGGCCAATATTCGGGAAGATCGGGTGACCAATCCGGGCCGGACGAGAAACGACAGTGGCGAGGGAGCTTGCTCCCGCTGGGCGCGAAGCGCCCCAAAAACCTGGCACCTGATTCCTTCAGACGAATCACATTGGCCGGTTTGCGACTGCTGCGCAGCCGAGCGGGAGCAAGCTCCCTCGCCACAGGGGCAGATCAGACGATTGGGAAACTGTTGAAATCCACACTATTGGCCAAACGGCTATCGATCAGGTCAATAAACCCCTGCGCCTCGGGCCGGTTGAAATGCGCCTGCATCGCCGCTTCCGACTGCCAGCGTGCGCTCACCATCCAGCGGTGGCTGTCCTCGGGGCAGCGGTCGACCATATAGGCGTCGCAGCCCGGTGTCTGACGCAAGGTGTCGACGATCTTCTGCAACTGCCGGCCGAGTTCTTCCGAACGCCCGGCGGCGGCACGCACCTGGACGGTGTTGATCACTTGGTTGGACATTGCTCACACTCCTGAATCAGGCCGGACGAATCCTGCTCATTGAGGGATAACGCCAGTGCAGAATAGGCTTGCACCTGCTGATCACCAATAACCAATCGGCAGTTAATCGCCCAGACCAATCATTCACGCCACTTGTTGCAGAATGTCGCGCAGGCGATCCAGAGCGGTGTCGATGTCCAGCGTCTCGATGGCGCCGAAGCCGAAGTACAGGCCGTTTCTCGCCGGTTGCTGGTGATAGAACCCATTGATTGAATACAGCCCGACCTCGACCTTTTTCGCCAGCTCGATCACCAGCGGCAGATCCACCGGCACCTTGCAGAATACCGCCATGTGGAAGCCAGCACTGGCCGGCACCGCGTCGAGCCAAGGTGAAAGATCACCGGCCATACGCGCCAGAATCCGTTCGCGGCGCTGGGCGTAAATCCCGTGGCAACGGCGAATGTGTTTGAGCAAACAACCCTCGGCGATGAACTTGGCCAGCGCCCATTGCGGCAGGGTCGAGGCGTGCAGGTCGGTCAGCTGTTTGGCGCGGATCACCGCTTCGAGGATCGCCGGCGGCAGGATCGCGTAACCCAGACGCAACTCCGGCAGCAGGGTCTTGGAGAAGGTGCCGACGTAGGCGACGATGCCGCGCTGATCGAGGCTGAACAGAGAGTCCGTCGGCCGGCCTTCGTAGCGGAATTCGCTGTCATAGTCGTCCTCGATGATGATCGCGCCCAGCTCATACGCCCGGGCCAGCAAAGCCTCGCGGCGCGCCTGGCTCATCGGCATGCCCAGCGGGAACTGGTGCGACGGGGTGACGTAAATCATCCGCGTGCCTTCGGGAATCTGCTCGACCACAATCCCTTCGGCATCCACCGGCACGCCGACCACCTCGGCGCCGTGGGTGCCAAACAACAGACGGGCCGGCGGATAACCCGGATCTTCCATCGCCACCCGGCTGCCGGGGCTGATCAGCACGCGGGTGATCAGGTCCAGCGCCTGTTGCGCGCCGTTGCACACCACGATGTCTTCGTCTTGACAGTTGATCCCGCGCGAGAACGCAATGTGCCGGGCAATCGCATTGCGCAGCGCCGGCAGGCCCTCGGGCACGCTGTAGAACCCCTTGGACGCGGCCATTTGGCGCATCGCGTGCGAGACGCAGCGGCGCCAGTCGTCATGGGGGAATTGGCCCTTGCTGGTGGCGCCGCCAATGAAGTCGTAGCGCAACGAACCTTGCAGCGTCGGATGGCGCAGGAACACCGGCAGGTTGCGCCAGCTTTCGATGACCTCGGCGCTGGCCAGTTCGGTATGGCTTTGCTTGCGCTGGATCTGCGCCGGGCGGGCATTGACGTAGGTGCCTTTGCCGATCACCCCGGTGAGAAAGTTTTCGTAGGTCAGCTGCGCATAAGTGTCGGAAATGGTCTTGCGCGAGATCCCCAGTTGCTCGGCCAGCAGACGGCTGGGCGGCAACTGCGTACCGGCAGCCAGACGCCCGGACTCGATGGCGCCGCGCAGCTGCTGGTACAACTGACCGGCCAGGTCCTTGCGGCCATTGATCACGACGTGAAGTTCCATACCGACGCGGCTCCGGGGGCGATTGAAGTGTCGGCCAGATTACCGCTGTTGCGTGATGGGCAGTAGTTGCGCAGCACAAAAACCCGAAATTGGCCTAGACCCCCTGTGGGAGCGAGCTTGCTCGCGAATGCGGTGGGTGAGTCAACACTTTAGTAGCTGACACGACGCCTTCGCGAGCAAGCTCGCTCCCACAGGTTCTATGTGTATCTGTTGGGCAGTGGTGTAGCGATATTCCGTGAAATTGGGGCTGTAACGCTGGCGCATCAGCGCTTACCGTAAATCCACTATCCCGCATTCCGAGACCTGCCATGTCCCCGCGTCTGGACTACTACAACGCCTCACCCAAGGCGATGAAAGCCATGATCGCCATGGAAGCGCTGACCCGCGACCTGAGCATCGAGGCGCCGCTGTTGCAACTGATCAGGATCCGCGCCTCACAGCTCAACGGCTGCGCGTTCTGCACCGACATGCACTCGGTGGACGCGCGGCGGGCCGGGGAGAGTGAGCGGCGTTTGTATGCGATCGCGGTGTGGCGCGACAGCGGTTTTTTCAATCCCCGCGAGCGCGCCGCGTTGGCCTGGGCCGAGGCGGTGACGCTGTTGGCGGAAAGTCATGTGCCGGACGATGTTTATCAGTTGGCCAAGGCGCAATTCAGTGAGGCTGAACTGGTGGACCTGACCATGGCCGTCACCACCATCAACAGCTGGAATCGCCTGGCGGTAAGCTTTCGCCAGACCCCAAGCGATTGACATGCACATAACCTGTGGCGAGGGAGCTTGCTCCCGCTCGGCTGCGCAGCAGTCGCCAAACCTTTGCATGCGGTCTGTCAGCTAATACCGGTTCGGCAGGTTTGGGGGCGCTGCGCACCCCAGCGGGAGCAAGCTCCCTCGCCACAAAGTTTGGTCTTCAGTTTGGTGGAAAGATCGCAGCCTTCGGCAGCTCCTGCATGGGATCGAATGTAGGAGCTGCCGAAGGCTGCGATCTTTTGACTTTGATTTTTGAAAGCCAGATCAAAAGATCGCAGCGTGCCGCAGCTCCTACAGGGGCCTCAGTTTGGTGGGCGCTGTGGTTTGACTGAGGTGCCGAAGGTGTTGCCCATACGTGTGCCAGTTGCGGCCGGTGTCGCGAGGCCAACCTGATTCGGTGGCCGCTTGTTCACCGGCACATTCAGCGCTTCCTGATTCTTCTGCGCAGCCGTAGCGCCTTCGGGATTGTTACCCATCTGCTGACTCAGACAATCGTAATTCGGCGCCTTGTAGCCACCCACCGTCACCTCCACACAGCCCAGCGGCTGCTCGGCTTGGGCGCTGGCGAAGGCGCTCAGCAGCAGCCCGCCGAGGGCGATTTTCCACAGTGATTTCATGCAAGCCTCCTGGCCGGCCCGAAGCGGCCGTTCTCTGAATGCAGTCTAGTGCAAGCCTTGCGCGAATCCCGTGATGGTTTTTTTGCACCGCCCGTCACACCAGGTTCATAAACAGCCATCAGGATGACGGTTTTCAGGGGTACGTCAGCCGTGCAGCGAGGCAGTTCCAGGGACGGTCTTCAGCGTTCAGCGACTCTCGTGCGCCGGGTGAGTCTGGGGCTGCTGCTTGGCTGGTTCAGCGGTGCGGCGACAGCCGAACCGGTGCCGGCCGATATGCGCATGACGCTGCACATCCCGGCGCAGGACCTGGCCCGGGCGCTGGATCAGTACAGCCACGCCACGGGCGTTGCGGTGCTGGTCGACAGCCAGTTGAGTCGTGGCCGGCGCTCGTTGGCGGTCGATGGCGAATACACCGCTGCTGACGCCTTGCGCCGTTTGCTCGGCGGCAGCGGGCTGATGGCGCGTTATGCCCGCGACGACGCGTTCACCTTGCAAGTGGCGCAGGTCGAAGACGTGCCGTCGGCCCTGGACAAAACCACCCCGGTCAGCGCCGCCGTGAGTCGCAGCTACGCCACCGCGGTGCAAGCGGCGATCGAGCGCAACCTGTGCCGTTCGCCGCTGACCCGTCCGGGCAGTTATCGCGCGGTGTTGCAGGTCTGGGTCGGGCGCGACGGCGTGGTGCAGCACAACCGGTTGGTCACCACCACCGGTGATGTACGGCGCGATACCGCGCTGGTAGAGAGCTTTCGCAATCTCAGGATCGACCGGCCGACGCCCAGCGCGTTGCGTCAGCCGGTCACGTTGCTGTTGTTACCGGAGTCGTCAGGGAAACGCATGGAATGCACCAAATGGGAAGGAGTTTCCGGGGGATGAAAGACACCGGACAAGGTTCGATGGTCCAGCTGTTCCTGACGTCTTACGAGGACTTTCGGGTGCGCTTGCGACGCCGTCTCGGCTCGGAGGATCTGGCCAACGACGTGCTGCACGAAACCTACCTGCGGGTCGACCGCATGGAAACGCCGCCGAACCTGCTGCGGCCCAATGCCTACCTCTATCGCATGGCCCTGAACATCGCCGCCGACCGCCGTCAGGCCGATGCGCGCCTGCTCACCGGCGAGGAAGTCGAAGAGCTGCTACAGATCGGCGACGAGGCGCTGGATCCGGCGCGGGTGGTCGGTGGGCAGAAGGAAATCCAGTCGCTGCTCAGCGCCCTCTACGAGCTGCCAGCGCGGCGTCGCAGAATCTTCATCGCGGCGCGGCTGGAGGAGGCGCCGCACCTGGAAATTTCCCAGCGCTTCGGCATCTCCACACGCATGGTCGAGAAGGAAATCAAAGCCGCATTGGGCTTCTGCGCGGCGAAACTGGAAAGAAAAGTGTTTCAGCGGTTCGGTCGCGGGGCCGGAAAACCGTCATCTGAATAGTGCCCGATCAATTCGTTGAGAATCTGCGCGTTTGAACATCTTTCGACTGACACCTGCCGAGCCATCGGCGGCCGACAATCTGCACAGCGAAGCCCACGACTGGTTGGTCCTGCTGACCTCCGGCCGCGCCACCGTGGCCGACGCCCGCGCCTTGCGCCAGTGGTGCGCGCAGAGCGCCGAACATGCCCAGGCTTTCGAGCAGGCCAAGGTGTTGTGGCACAACCTGCAGCCTGCCGCTGAAATGCTGCAGTCGCCTCGGCGCTTCGGTCGCCGGGCGTTTCTCGGTGGCGCGATTGCCGCATCGGCGGCGTTCCTGCTGGTGCGCGGGACGATTCCCGGTGGCTTCGAAGGGCTCGGCGCCGACTACATCACCGAGGTCGGCCAGCAGAAGCGTTTCGAACCAGCCGACGGCGTGCGCCTGGAACTCAACACTCAGACCCGCATCAACCAGCGCGCCGGCGATGATGGCGTGCAGGGTTTCGAACTGGTCAGCGGCGAAGTCGAAGTGCAGACCGCGCGGTTGCCATTGGCGATGCAGGCCGGAGGAGGGTGGTTGCGGGCGAGTCAGGCGCGGTTCAACCTGCGTAACACCGATCAGCAAGTCTGCGTGACCTGCCTTGATGGTTCGGTGGACGTCAATGTCGATGGCCGCAGCCTGCGCCTGCAGCCCGGTGAACAACTGACCTACGACGCGCAGCAAGTGGGCGCAGTACAAAGCGTCGACACCGCCGCAGTGATGAACTGGCGGCAGCAGGTGTTGGTATTCAACGGCGCAACCCTCAGCCAGATGATCGACGAGATCAACCGCTACCGCCCCGGCATGTTGCTGCTGCTCAACCGCGAACTCGGCCAACGCCGCGTCCAGGCCCGCTTCAGCCTCGACCAACTCGCCGGCGTCGCCCTGCTGATCCGCGATGCCTACGGCGTCAAATGCACCGAACTACCCGGCGGCGTCGTCGTCCTCAGCTAATCCAACCCAACACCCACAAACACCATAAAACCCTGTGGGAGCTGGCTTGCCAGCGATAGCGGCATGTCAGGCAATGAGATGTTGGATGTGAATACCCCATCGCTGGCAAGCCAGCTCCCACAGGGACCTCAGTAATCCAGATTATTGCAGCGGCCCCATCACCTGCCGATACCGCTCCACCCCCTGCGCCGTCTCCCGCGTCAACCTTACCTCCAACCCCAACGGATCCTCCCGCCGATTCCCACTCAACTGCCGCCAACCCTTATCCACCTCCCAAACCCGCACCTGCACATCACTCACACCCTGCAACACCGCCATCCCAACCCCCGGCGCCGGCAACGGATATCGACTGCGCGCCTCAGCCACCGCCCGATACAACGTATCCCCCTTGACCCACCAACGCACCCGCTGCAAAGCCCCAGGCTGATCCGCCGCACTGCGAATGATATCCAGCCGAAACCCCATGCTGTCACTGCTGCGCACCGTCAGCGCAGGCGGCGCGCTCGGCGGCTCATCATCCACGCCAACCTTCTTCGGCTCACTCAACTCCACACCTGCGCGCATCTCCACATCACGCTGCAACTGATTCAACGCCCGCAACAAACTGTCACTCTGCTCACTGCTCGCCTGCAAATGACTGTCCGCCCGCGTCACACTGTCCAGCCCGCGCCAGGCAATCAAACTGACCACCGCCATCAGCAAAATAGCGACCATCACCTCGAT
Organism: Pseudomonas sp. NPDC088414; assembly: GCF_044753325.1. Lineage (NCBI taxonomy): Bacteria > Pseudomonadati > Pseudomonadota > Gammaproteobacteria > Pseudomonadales > Pseudomonadaceae > Pseudomonas > Pseudomonas sp. NPDC088414. Next base: position 57,508 of record NZ_JBIVMY010000001.1, read on the forward strand.
CAGAGTAAAACCCCGTTGATCGCTCATTGCACACTGATCCTGCCACTGGCATCACGCAGCACACTCAGCCGATTGAGCCCATCAGACAAGGTCAATTGCAGCGGCGGATTGATCCACTCGGCGTTAAGCACCACCTTCTGCTTCGGCTCCACCCGCACCTCCAGCTTCGGACTTTGCCAGGTGCGCGGCCGCAACTGCGGGTCATCCTTGAAATGCTCAAACCCCCGACCACTGTCACTGCGCCTACTGAAGCGAAAGCCCTTGCCATCACTCACCCAAACAATCGGCCGGCCATCGGCGCGGGCCTCCGCCTGCGCCACCCGCAGCAACTGCGCCACCCGCTCGGCGTCCTTGCGCAGCAACTGCAGCGGATCCGGCTTGATACTCAGACTGATCGCCGCACTGGCGATCCCGATGATCACCAGCACCACCATCAACTCGATCAGCGTAAAGCCCCGTTGCTTGCCCACATTCATCGGTTGCGCGCTCCTTTGCGTCCTGCCCCGTCCCCAAAAAAACATCCTGCACGGCCAACATGTAAGGCGTGTGAAATAAAACCGTGAGAATTGCCGCGTAGCCTGTCAGCAGGGACTAAAAGGAGATTCAGCCCATGATGCTCACCACCCGCATTTCCCCCCCGCAAACCGTCCAGGCCCTCGCACTGCTCGCCGCCCTGGTCGGCGTCGCGACCTGGTCGTCGCTACTCCTGACCTCCGCCGAATCCCACACCCCACCAGCCCCCCCACAAATGCTCGCAGCGCGCAGTGATAGCCCAGCGTTGCAGTGGTTTTCCAACCAAACGGCGCCGATGGACATCAAGGTGAGCGGGGTGATGGCGGGGAGTCGCGGGGCGGTGGCGATTTTGAGTTTGAATGATGGACCGCCGAGGAGTTTTTTGCAGGGGGAGAGGGTGGGGCCTGGGGTGAAGTTGGTGGCGGTGGAGGGGGATGGGGTGGTGATTGAGCAGGGGGGGGAGAGGGTGAGGTTGGGGGTGGAGAGGTTGGGGGAGGGGGTGGTGTTGCCGAGTCTAAAGAGGCCCTGATCTGTAGGGTTGAAGTCGTTATTTTTGCCTTTCAATTGAATGCCGGTTCAAGGGCCTCCAAAAGCAGGGAGCCGAAACGCAAGCGAGTGCTTGTTGTCGCTTCCGACCTGATGCGGGTAGTAAAGAATATCCGTCATCGGCCATAAGCGGATTTGGGGAAGCGGCCACAACAAACGATCATAGACTGACGCTCCTGTCCCGCTGCTAACGGTCTATCTGCTACACAAGGCCCACCAATATAAAGCCTTGCGACAAAGCGTTATGCCGTCGTTGAATCGCCTACGCGGGCGAATCCTCCCGAGTATTGCTTAGAACACAGCATCCAGGATGGATCGAGAGACAGTACTCAGAACGACGACAAATTTTGTTGTCGTGGAGAGGGTTCTACGAGGGTACGCTCGTTCAAGACATAGTGGCGAAATGCCCACGTGTTCCCTATAGTCAGTATCGCGCGTTTATGCCGGATGCTTAGGTACGACTACATCTCTTCAACGTGGCGAAAAGCCCTGCACATGACGGGGTCTTGGTCCAAAGCCTGATTTACAGGCGCTTTAATATGAGCGAGACCAAGGAAGGAAAATAAATTATTAAAAGGCTAGGGAAATCTTGAATACAATATCGCCATACACAATTCGCTGCTTTAACCCTCTGATGAAGGGCAAGAAAGTTGAGGACTCCTATTCGCCTCTCGGGGCTATCGGCCAGTTCGATATGTATGAGATTTTTAAGTCGTACATCACTAGCAAAGGAAATGGTTACCATATACTTCAAGCCACCCAACAAATATACTCTATGTTTGGATTCAAGTTTGACGATGCCAAGCGAGAGATCCGAGGGATTGTGCGAGCTGGCAGCTACGGATCTAGAACTGACATTGTAAATATCAAAACCGGAAAAATTGACTTCAAGCGCCTAGAAGAAAATGCTGAGGTTTTAAATCATTACGTCAGATTTTATGTGCCAGCCGCGCTTAATGAAGGCGTAGTCTTGCTACATAATCAAAAAAATATTGGTGTAAAAACACTGATTTATGAGCTTTTGAGAGAAGAATTTTCGCGCGTAACAGGTAGGGTTTTGCAAATGAACCCTCTCTCTTACGAAAAAGCGTTTCAGGAGTGGAAGAAGGCAGTCGCTAAAGAGATAAAGTTAATTCGCTTCAGTGGTATGAACACGATAGAAGACCAAATTAAAAAACTTGGCCATGACGAGGCTGAGCATGTCTATATTATTAAAGCATCTCGAAAAAATAATCTTGGGACACTTGTTGACTATCTGACCCCCGGCACTGAGCAGAGTGCTACCGTAGAAATTCTCGCTCCTCTTTGCGCCGAAGTGAAGACTGTTGTAGAAATGCATGGAAGAAAACGAACCTTTCGACTTGGCGGGAATCAAAATAGTCAAGTATGTGAAATCGACGTAGATGAGAAAAAAGTTACAATTACCGCTGGCAATCCTGATATGAAAGAATTTGATTCGTGGTGCAAAATACTTCTTAACGAATTTCTGTCCACTATGTATCCTGGAATGGGCATAAAAGTATGAGTAGCAAAGTCAATATTAAAGACATCATATATGGCCATCTCGCGACAATGTCGAAAGTTGATGGCGGATGGTCCTGGTATGATTTTTTGACGTTTTGCTTTGTTCCTGTTGCTTTTAGCACTGCTAGCATAATTATGGGGTTTTCTTTAAATAAGGATGTTTCATCACTTTTGGTTAATTTTGGCGCAATCTTTACCGCGCTTTTGCTTTCTGTTCTGGTTTTGGTTTACGACCAAGAGAGTAAGCTTGACGAAAGGTATCAGCGCGATGCGGAGCTAAAACGTCCTATCGACGAATTCTATAGCGCAAAGAAGAAACTTCTTGATGAGCTTTATTATAATATAAGCTTTTCTATACTTTCCTCACTGGCTCTAATTGCTACTTGCTTTGCTTTTTCTATGGCGGATAGTTTTGTTGAGCCTAAAGCGTCCTCATTATCGTTGCCGATTATTTTATCTAAACTGGTATTTACTCCAATTGCTGTCTTTGTCACGGTAAATTTGTTACTCACCATTGTTATGATCGTGAAGCGTCTTCATTCTTTGCTCCGACCGAAGTGACGGAATAGATTAGAGGAGGGATAGGTTTTTTGCGACCTTCGCTTGTTCGCAAGTGGTTATAAATAAAAATCAAGCGCCAGAGAAAAAATTACGAAGTTTAAAAAAATGGATTGCGTTAGATTTTTAATATGAAAAAAATTAATGTGTTTTTCGTTGTTGCTCTTTTCATACTTGCATTGCCTATTGCAGTTTATTCTTGTGAGTTTGGCTTTGGGGTATGGGCCGCTCATGAAGACTGGTCACGGATGGGGAGTGCGCTCGGTGGGATTTATAGTCCAATGATAGCATTGTTGACTTTGGCCCTTCTCTATCGTCAGCAGAAGTTTACTGAAACGAGTCATGAAATGAGCATCCGCACCGAACGCATTCGCAACGCGGTAAATAAGGGCGAGACAAATGTAATGCTGGCAGCAAAGGCCCTAGAAAAATTGGAAAAGCGCGAGCTAACTCAGTTTCGCGAGCTATTGCAGAACTATGTTGAGCATCAAGATGAGCAGGAAAAAGAGCGAGTCTTTGAGGAGCTTCAGGTTTATCTTTATCAACTTGCAAGCCTTTCGAGGGCCGGCAGTACAATCCATCATATGAAAGATATCGGCATAGATATGAGTGCTCATATTACAGATGTCAGGAGTTACGCGGCCAGCATCATGGATTTTGAAACTCTTCTAGCGCACGATGCTTTTACGAGAAGCTATATGAATGATCCTTCGTACTATTCATTCGACATTTCTCTAGAGGAAAGAAGCGAAATTGAAAGGCGATGCAATGAGCTATATCCGAAAACGTAAATACCGTAGCGTGCCGATTTTTTATGGCTAATTTGGGTCGGAAGCTGACAATCTAATAGATTGGTTTCCTCTGCTACTGCCTGCTATACCGGTTGGAGCCAAAAGTGAATTGAGTCTTATAATCGCTCAAGTTGATTAGTTACATCCTATAGTGTTTGCGTTGGTGTTGTGCCATATTGTTAAGTTTGAAGGGGATTTGTTATGGCTGGTCTAAAAATTTTCGTATCTTCCACTTGCTACGACCTTTCAGTGATACGCTCACAAATCAGATTATTCATACAAGAGTTCGGCCATGACCCTGTTATGAGCGAATACGACGATGTACTTTATGATTATCGAGAGCATACTCACGAAAGCTGCATCACTGAAGTTGAATCCTGCGATATGATGGTTCTAATTATCGGCTCAAGATTTGGTGGAAAAGCTGTACCCGCCGCGTTAGAAGTTCTCAACTTTGAAAAGTTAAAACAGCTTAGCAATGGGCGAGAACTCCTCAATTCAAATGAAAATTTATCAATTACGCAGCTTGAAATATTAAGAGGTGTTGAGCTTGGCATTCCAATTTTTACATTTGTCGAAAGTGGCGTTTGGCATGATCACGCATTGTACGAAAAAAACAAATCTAAAAAGACTGTCATAAATCGCATTGAGTTTCCATCCATACAAAAACGCGAAACAGCCGTGTATATTTTTGAATTTATAAACTTCTTACGCCTCCAATTAAAGGGTAATGGGTTGTTCCCATTTCAAAGACTTCAAGATATTGAGGAAACCTTGCGAAGTCAATGGGCTTCCCTCTTTAAGCGCTTAATAACTGAAGACAAAAATAGAACTACCGCCACGAAAAAGATCGAAGATTTAACCGAGAAGTTCGATGATCTCAAGGCGGCTTTTCTGAGCACTGTTAAAGGGCCAGAGGCCACAGCTGTAGCCCGAGCTGTAGTGAGATTTCGAAGATTAGTATCTTTCTTCTCTACAATTGTTGCAGACGGAGTAAATTACATTGCTGTCGGCCAACCATCTTGGGATGACATGTTGCGTCATTTCGAAATATCCATTATCACACCCGATTTGTTTGGATATGTGAATATCAGCAGAAGGGTCACTTGCTTCATGGTGTTCAAGGATGATAGTTACATTGAAATGAGGGTGCCAATCGAGCCTTTCAAAGCTGAATGGGCAGCCTTCGTAATGCTAGACAATAGTACTAGACAAATTGTAGTAGACTCCATTACGGAAATGGGATCAATGCCTATGATAGGCCCTATCTCTAGCCGTCAACATTCCTTTACCAAATTTGTTTCCGAAACCATGGATCGCGCCGACTCTAATGGTAAGTAATCGGTATTATCATTGGCACTACCTCGTTATGAGCTTTCCGAGCTGATAGCGAGGTTCTCGTTCCCTTCACCATTTCTACTCATTTCCAGTGTCGGGTAACGAATAGAACCTGGAACCTCTACGTCCTGCTATCTACCTCTACAGCTGTCCTTCATAAGCCTGCACTAATAATAATCTAAAGATTTAGTTTGTGTATTTTTTGAATCGCATGCCTGTCAAGGCTCTTTATCGCTATTAATAATTTATATTTCCATTGTTATAGAGGTTTTGAATTCGGTCTCGTAATTTAAGCCTCTACTAACAGTCCCAATGCTTTCATTCGCAATCGAATTGCTGTCAAAGAAACCTTGAAAAATCTACTTAGAGCTGCCGCGATCATCCAGAAATTATCAATATTGTCACGCTGTTCATCGAGATACAGAACACCATGTCCCCGGTTTCGAATTCCATGGTGCTTGATCAAAAGCCCAAGTGCCATGTTGAATTCGTCCCGAGGCATAAGCAGACACGAGGCAAAAGTATTTGCTTGCCACTCAAGCCGATCAACTTCGCCCTTCGGAATATTGATGAGCTGGCTTTCATCGATGTCTCGAGTCTGAATGCTTTCGCGAGTCATGTATCTTCCATGTTTAAGAAAGTAGTGCCCCAGCTCATGAGCTAGCGTGAACCTCGCCAAGTGTGATTGTTCGTTGGCGGTGAATATTTTTATTTCAACAGGGTTGAATGTAATACTACCCAGAGCTGAGCAGTTCTCCGCAAGAAATCGCACGACCAAACCATTAGTATTACTCTCGTGCGCAACAATCTCGTTCAGATCTACATCGCCCTTGATGTATGAAATCGATTTCAATACACGATTGGCCAGATCTTCAAGGTCATTTTTTGAGACAAATGCAACCCGCGGTTTGGCTGTAGATACGGGCGAATGCATCAACTTCAGATCATCTTCACTGAAGGCAGCTTCAAAATTAAGTCCCTGCCATATGCCGTCCCAGCCATTCGTATAACCAGAGGGGGTCACAGCGTAGGCACTATAAATAGTGGGCCGAAAGTCTGGATGCGTCAGAGCGTATTCAATTTCCGCTCGCTTACGCGAGTTTGCGCATCCAGCTCCTGTTAGCAGCGCACGAGGGAGCTCCCATCGGAACACAGATTGGTCAAAATACCGCAAGAGACCGAAGCCTTTATTTCGCGCGATGTTGAACGTTCCAGACTGAAACGCGCTCATTGAGGCGAAAATTCCTTTGACGTTAAAGCCGGTAACCTGACTCACCTTGGAGCTGAACTCTTCGATGTCGCAAACGGGAACAGTTCCGTTGTAGTTTTTACACTCAATTATTACAACTATCGAAGGCTTTTCGAGACCCGGCAGGAACACTTCGATCGCGATATCGAAGATGATGGAATCTTCTCGATCGCGTGAGTAATAGCCCTTTTTTCTATAAATTTGACAGTATTCAGGTCGACAGAAGAAGCGGCCCTCTTGGATTTCACGAGACAGGAACTCGAAAACCTGTTCTTCAAATTTGTCGCCCTTGGCGTAAGTGCTTAGCTTTTCACTTTCCATATTTACGTAAAATGTCGCTGATTTGAACTCCGAGGATAACCGATAGCGGAGGCGATTTTCTGACCGCATTACTATTTTTTCACTGTACGTTTTGTCAGGTGGATCGTGAGCGGTTGCCTAGTGAACCTAGCGAGGTACATGCGGTGAGGTTATAGAAAAAGCATTTGGTAGTGAGGTGTTCGATGTAAGAGTCCGCTTTTGTCCGAAAGCAGCCGTCCGGTGTGAAATGTAGCTCAACTCGCGCAAGTCAGCTGGCCCAATGAGGGAATGGATCTATTTAGGAAAGATTTCCGCAGTAAGGTCTCGGTAAACACCAACGTTTAAAAAGACATCTCCAAACACTCTCCCAGGCTACACATCCTTGCGCCATTGCCTACAGCTACGCCAGAATCCGCCGGCTTGTGCGCCTTTAGGGTGGGTTCTATTGTGGTTCGGTCGCTGACGAATCAGCGATCGGATTTGACCGTCCGCCCAATATCAAGGCGCGCCAGCGTTCTGCACGTGTTCAGGCTTTGTCTGAAATCATGTCGCGGTGGCTGTGCGTGGGACACCTTCGGGTGTGCCGGATTCCTTGATGTCCGGTCGGTCAACCCGCGTACAGCTGCCACCCTGTTTGTTTGACCGCGAACGGTGGCGGCTCCAGTCATCAAGGAGCTTCACCATGATCAAACCAACACCCAACCCGCCCGAAACCGCCTCGGTTTCCCCCTACGAATCCATCGACTCAAAAAAACTCCACGAAGCCGCCGACCGCGCGCTCGACCATTACCTCTGTCCGCCCGGTTCCACACCGCCGCCACGTAAAACCCGCGGGATGTATGCCGTGACGGCGGACAACAAAACCGAAGAGCTGCTGGTGGATGCCAGTGAAACACTCGCTTCGGCCAAAACCCTCGCGCAGAACATCGCCAGCTTGTTGCCGGTGTCGCAGCGTCATGCGCTGGCGGGGATTGCGCAGTTGATCATGCTCGGGGAGTTGGCGGTGAATCGGGCGTTGGATAATTTGCAGTTGCCGGGGTGATGCGGGTATCGGGATCACCTGGTGATTGATCGGGTGTTCATTCTGATGCCTTCGTGAGCAGGCTCGCTCCTACAGGGTTTTATGCTGATTGCAGATGTTGTGTACAACGCTGAAACCTGTGGGAGCAGTTGATTATTACCGTGCCGTCTTCGTGTGGTTATTGAGTCGCTTCAGGACATTCACCGGTCCATCGCGTCACCGTCATGTCATTGAACTGCTCGCCAATGGTATCGACGCGCAGGCAAGTTCCTTTCTTCGCGTAGTACAAGCTGCAGCGCGAGCTATCGAATGAGCAGGTGTCCAGTTCGAAGAACTGGTGTGTAGCCAACTCCCGCTCCACGCCACTGTATTCATAGCCGTCGGTGGTATGCATCCGCGTGGGCTTCCAGCCTTGTTTGACTAGCTTGGCCTTGGCCGCCACCAAACGCTCACCGATGGCGATGCCTGCTGGCCCGTGATTGTCGTTAGACGTCTGTGAGCAATCGGCAAACGCTGCGCTGATACTCATGCAATAAAGTAAGACAGCTACGAGGATCGAAGCCTTAATTTGACGTTCCCTCCGGCCGATTTGTAGCTCGAAAAAAACTGATCATGAGAACCGGGTACCCGAGCGAATCAGCCCCTTTGCCGTTAATTCGCGCAGCTGTTCCTGCCATGCTGTGCGATCAGTTTTGGGGGTTACCGGATCAAAAACATGATACTGCCTGTCACGCCACGCTTCGATTTGGCCGAGCCAGTAGATTTGGCCTGCTTGCCCGGTGTTGAGGCGTTTCAACAAGTAACCAAGTTGCTGCCATGTTGGGAGCAGTCGAAAAATGGCGCTGCGCCGCTTTGATGTAAGCTCATGCCAGTCTTGATCGAGTGTGGCTATCAATCGGGTGCTCAATGAGGGCCACGGCACTTTGTCCAGTTGCGCAATCGCCACCGCCAATACTTTCTCTGAAGGATCATCAAGCGCCTCGAACAGCTCAGACAGTTGATCATCGCGAAGCAGGCGTGTAGCCGCCTGTCGCACGGTCACATAGGTCGAGCGCAGCGCAGCTGTATGCCATCGCTCTGGCAGTTCGACAGCCAGTTCTGTGGCGAGGCCGATCACGCCCAGCCAATGCTTTTTTGCCGTAGGTAGATCTTGATTTAAACGCTCGGACAGGACTGCGTGCGCATCAACTTCGTTGCGAGCCGCAGCCCAAATGGCCAGATTGCGGACTGCCGGTGAAACATCCAACAAAGCTTCGCGCAATACAGGTTTAGGATCGCTGAGAAGCGGCAGCAGTGCATAAAGCACGCGTACGCGGATCTTCCCACCGGGGTGCGACATGGCTTCAAGGAGCAACGGCAGACTCTGGGCTGCCGGCAATGTCAGACTCGCCGCCACCGCCATCATCCGTACGGTCAACTCGCGATGAGCCAACGCGCTGCGTATCAGCGTTGCGGGAATCTTGGGATTTTCCAGTAACAGCGTAAACAGGTAGCGCGCGGCTTTGCCCTGGCGATTCAAGAAGTCGGCGTAGACCTCATCCCAGCAGTCCACCGATTGCAGCATCGCTCGTACCGTCGACAGTGTCTGGTCGTGGTCGACCCGGCGTTGCGCTGCCAATGCCATCAAGGGGTCCAGTGCGGACAACCACGCTTGGGTATGGGCAGGTGACAGGTAGTGTTTCAGGCCTTCCAATGCCAGGTCGCGAACCTGAGGGACCCAATCGTTCAGACGTTCGAGCAACGCGGCTAATGCATCGGGGGAAGGTTGTCTGCACAGTTCTCGCACAGCGACTTCCCGGACGAAACCATTGGAGTGATTGCTCACGTCTGCCCATGTACCGGTGTTACTGAAGCGGGCGAGTATCTCCAGCGCCTCGTTGCGCCGATAGTTTTCATAATGGGAAAGCTGTCCTTGCTGGCGTGCCAACCGAGCCAACCAGTCTTGTGTCGTGTTCATGGGGCAGTCCTGTGCGTCCTTGCGGGGGCATATTGTTTGCGCAAAAGCAGCAGCCTACGCGACTTGCTCTTGCGGGCAAAATTCTTGGGTAAGGGGACGGATCTTTTCAGGGGGTAGGTGGTGCAGTAATGCTTCGATAAACATCATCGTTTAAAAAGACATCTCCAGACACTCTCCCAGGCTACACATCCTTGCGCCATTGCCTACAGCTACGCCAGAATCCGCCGGCTTGTGCGCCTTTGGGGCGGGTTCTATTGTGGTTCGGTCGCTGACGAATCAGCGATCGGGTTTCGCAGCCCGGATCAATCAAGGCCACAGCGCTTCCAGTCGTTGCCAATTTTGGCAATGGTGCTTCATGGCGGCTGTGCGCGGGATACCTTCGGGTATGCCGGGTTCCTTGATTCCCGGTCTGCGAACCTGCGTACAGCTGCCACCTCTCTTTGTTTCGCAGCGAACTGTGGCGGCTCCAATAATCAAGGAGCTTCACCCATGATCAAACCAACACCCAACCCACCCGAAACCGCCTCGGTTTCCCCCTACGAATCCATCGATTCCAAAAAACTCCACGAAGCCGCCGACCGCGCGCTCGACCATTACCTCTGTCCGCCCGGTTCCACGCCGCCGCGTAAAGCCCGGGGGATGTATGCCGTGACGGCGGACAACAAAACCGAAGAACTGCTGGTCGATGCCAGTGAAACGCTCGCTTCGGCCAAAACCCTCGCGCAGAACATCGCCAGCTTGTTGCCGGTGTCGCAGCGTCATGCGCTGGCGGGGATTGCGCAGTTGATTATGCTCGGGGAGTTGGCGGTGAATCGGGCGTTGGACAATTTGCAGTTGCCGGGGTGATGTAGGTGTCGGGGACACTTGGTGATTGATTGGGTGTTCATTCTGGCGCCTTCGCGAGCAAGCTCGCTCCCACAGGGTTTGTGGTGGATGCGTAATTTGCGGACACCCAAAACCTGTAGGCGCTGCTGTGAACTTGCCCATTCGTGTTCGGCTAAATGAGGGAGGTGGTCGACCATCACCCTCACGGGTGATGGTTTGAAGCACTACAAGTGTTAGATATTCGGGGTGTAGGAGAAGCCTTGCGAAGCTTCGGTATCGGAGAACGGCGTCACACGCGTTTTCTTGTTGAACAGGCCGTTGACGACCGAGCCTGGGAACATCTCGATGGCGTTGTTGAACAGTTCGACGTTGCGGTTGTAGATGGTGATGGCCGCGCCGACGTTCTCTTGTTGTTCGGCAATTTCACGCATCATGTTGTTCGCCGCTTCCGATGCTTTCAGATCAGGGTAAGCCTCAAAAGCAATGCGCAAGCCACCCATCAGTTCTCGCGAGGCGGTTTCAACGTTGGTGAGTGCGTTTCCGTTTGCGCCAGCAGGAAGGGCGTGAATGGCGCTGCGAAGGCCGGTGATTTTTTCGAGGAGGCTGGACTCAAAAACCATGAAGTCTGCGAGCACTTTTTGCAGCTGATCGAGAACTTTTGTCTTCTGGCGTTCGTAAACCAGGACGTCCGACCAGGCACGTTGTACCCCGTTATGTCGGGCGATGATGTCGTTGTAGATGCCCAACCCCACCAAGATGATGATTACGGCGATAACAGCGGAGAGTATGAGTGCAATGTCCATGGCTTACTTCTCTTTGCATTTATTTGGTGGAGAGGCGGTAAAGGTAAAGTTGTCATCGTGCAGCTCAGAGAGTGCGTGGCTCCATTGGAGCACAGACATCAGGCGCGGCAGTTCGACACCTGCAAAAATTTCTGCGTAAAACTCGTTGGGTGAAGCCAGCGAATATTCTGTGTCGAACGCGAGTAGGTCACTGCTCGCGAAGCTGAGGCAAAGCAAGCCATCGTCGGAGAACTCCAGGTTCGGACGATCGAGGATTTCAAATAATTTCAACAAATGCAGCACTGTCGAAGGTTTGATGAATTTCGCGCAGAGTATCTCGCTCTGCCCTGTCAAACAGAACGATTTATTAAAGTCCGGAGAAGCCGTGTCCATTGGCCATGAATAGTCGTTCTCTGATTGGTTATCGGATCTGACCGATATCCCGGTGACCCAGGGAAAGTCGAAAACCAGACTGTACCGGTCGTAATGGTCATACACCACTCGAGTCTCCGTACTGGTTTTGCCATCTTTGTCGGTCACCGTGACTTGCTCCTCCCGTTTGTTGACGTAGTGCAACTGGCGGTAGTGATAAGGGAGATCGCGCAGCTTGCCGGTAAACACGCCCTCTAACGACTCAACCAACTCGCGGCTGTAGTTGCCCCGGCGGTAGTCACCAAATTGCGTATCCAGTTCGTTGAGGGTGCAGTGCGAGTTTTCTTCCAGGAACATCAACTCGTTGTGGAAGTAGGAGGATAGTTCAGCAATTTCGCGGCTGAGCGATGGCAAGCGATCAGCCTTGGATTTCATCCATTTCATGCTCCCAATGGCGAACCCGATGCCTAGCACACCAGTGACTGCGCCGAACAAGCCAGGCTCAATTTGCAGACGGTGAAAAAAAGAAACCACGTGATAGGTGTCGATATAGCCAAAAAGGGCCACAGTGCCCGCAATCAATAACAGGCCGGTGCCGAAAAACCACCATGCACGTGTGAAATTGAACTTGAGCGGGCCATCGTACGAGGCGAACTCGTGGATCACGTTCAATAGGTCGGCGTTGGATTCAGCCCTGTCAATATTGGCTTCGCTCACAGTCAGCAACTCATTTAGTCGCGCGTTCTGCGAGGTGTTGGGCATGTAGATATCCATCAACGAGAGCAAGGTAGAAGTCTCACAACAGTATCGGGAAGCTCGAAGCAAGCGGGCCCAAGGGTCCCGAATTCAATTAGAAGATGGGCTGATTCAGGGAGACCTTGTGCGGAAGCAACGGCCCGGATTGAGGATTTGACTCTATTCATGATCTGTCAGAAACAATGAAAAGGAGTGGACAATACCATTGTCATGCGTTGCCTGCTTCTGTCCGACATCATCCTCTGGAAATGATCGGGCATTCGACAGGTAATCATCGTTTGATGAGCGTATCGGCATCACTTGGTGATTGATTTGGTGCCCATTCTGGCGCCTTCGCGGGCAAGCCCGCTCCCACAGGGTTTTATGTTGGTCGAAGATTTTTCGTACGACGTTGGAGACTGGGGGAGTTGGTCTGTCGGCGATGGTGCATGCGCCAATTCCGTTGCCTGAGATGTTTGTGTAGGAGCTGCCGGAGGCTGCGATCTTTTAGTTTTAAAAAACAAGATCAAAAGATCGTCCGATCGCGGCCCGAGCCTTCGGCAGCTCCTACAGGGGGCGATTTAATAGGGTTTCCAGGCGGGCCAGGGGCGGGGTGTCCTGGTTGCGGTTGAAGACTTGGATGGCGACTTTGAGTAATCGGCCATTTTCAGCCGTGGCGATGGCCTGTTCGCAGCGCAATAGCAGACGTCCTTGGTCACAGTCCTGCGCTTTTAGTCCTATCGGCAATCGACCTTCCAGCCGCAACTCGGCCATGCGTGTCTGCGCCGCAATCATCGCCACCGAACGATCCCGCAAAATTCCGCTGCTCTGCGTCATCAACCCTGCCACGCGCACAGCCGCCGACATCGCCACGGCAATTATCGCCAGCGCCACCAGCACTTCAATCAGGGTGAATCCGGTTTCTCGGGAGCGCGTAGGCATAAATGGCCCAAAACCAAAACACAGCCCTCGACCCTAACCCCCGTCCTTGACGGCTTGACGACGAAAACTCCCGAGGATTTTCAACATCCCTGACATATCTTCTTGCAACACTGCGCGTCGAATCGAATCAAGCCAAGGGAATGTCGAGATGGATATCGCGCAGTTCAAACAGCCCGGACGACCGAGCCGGATGCCCCGTGGGCAGCAGGGTTTTACCCTGATAGAGATCATGGTGGTGGTGGTGATTCTCGGGATTCTGGCGGCGATGGTGGTGCCCAAGGTGCTGGATCGGCCGGATCAGGCGCGGGCCACGGCGGCCAAGCAGGATATTGGCGGTTTGATGCAGGCGCTGAAGTTGTACCGCCTCGATCACGGCACTTATCCGAGCATGACTCAGGGTTTGAAAGTGCTGGTGGAGCGGCCGGCGGATGCGAAGAACAGTAACTGGCGTTCGTACCTGGAGCGTTTGCCGAATGACCCGTGGGGTCGTCCTTATCAATACCTCAACCCCGGCGCGAATGGCGAGATCGATATCTTTTCCCTCGGTGCCGACGGTCAGCCTGACGGCGACGGCGTGAATGCCGATATCGGTTCCTGGCAGCTGTAAGGCCGGTGATGAACAGCCAATCGAACCAGCAGGGGATGGCGATCATCAGTGCGCTGTTGATTGCGGCGGTGGTCGCGGTGATTGCGGCGGGGATGTTGACCCGGCAGAGCGTTTCGACCCGCGCGCTGGAGGCGGACCAACAGCGGGTGCAGGGGCGTTGGTTGTTGCACGGTGGGCTGGAGATCAGTCGGCAGTTGCTTTGGGATGCGCGGCAGCGTGATCCGTTGACCCGGCTCGATCAGCCGTGGGCGCAGCGTTTGAATGCGCAAGGTTTCGAGGTGCGGCTGGAGGATGAGCAGGGCAAGTTCAACCTGCGCAATCTGGTGGCCAACGAGCGTGTCGATGAGGCGCAGGTGCAGGCGTTTCAGCGGCTGTGCGCGTTGATCGGCGTCAGCGCCGGGTTGAGTCAGCGCATCAGTCAGCGGGTGATCGGCTCCTATCCGTATCTGTTGAATCCGCAGATTGCCGAAAACACCGCGAGCAAAAACACCTTTGACAGTGGCCGTGCCACGTCGCCGAATGCTTCGCGCAAGCCACAGAATCCGAAGTTGCCGATGCTGCGCAGTGTCGAGGATTTGCGCAGTGTCGAGGGCGTGAATGACGCGGTGATTGCCAAACTGGCGCCGTACCTGACGGTGATCCCGGCGACCACTTGGCTCAACGGCAATACCGCCACCGCGCCGGTGCTGGCCGCGTATGTGCCGGGGTTGTCGCTGGAGCGGGCGCAGGCGCTGATCAATGAGCGCGATGCCGGGCGCTGGTTCATCAACCGTGGTGATTTCGTCAACCGCTTGCGCATGCCGAGTCTGGAGCTGACCAGCGTCAAGGTCGGCATCACCAGTGACTGGTTTCGTCTGCGTGGCGAGGCGCGGCGTGATCAGCGGCGGGTCAGCCTCGATGCGTTGTTGCACCGCAGCGAGGATCGTCTGCCGCAGGTGATCTGGTCGCGGGTGGGCGTATGAGTCAGTTGCGTGTGAGTTTGCCGCCACTGGCGCAGTTGAGTCTCGACAGTGAAATGGACTGTGCGTGGCTGGACCGGCAGGGGCAGGTCATTCGTGAGCAGCGCCAGACCTTTAGCCAACTGGGGCAGTTAGCAAAGCAGCCCCCGCTGAGCGTTTTTCTGCACCCGGCGGACAGCCTGCTGGCGAGCATCGACCTGCCGCCATTGCCGGCGAACAAGACCGCAGCGGCGGTGCAATGCGCGGCGCAGGCCTTGATGCTCGGCGACTGTAATGACATGCACATCGCTCACAGTTCGCGGGACGAAGCGGGGCAGGTGCAGATTGCCTGGGCGCCGCGTCAACGCTTGCAGCATCTGGGGCAATTGCTGAAGCAGGCCGGTTTGAATCTGCGTGGTTTGTACCCGGCGGCGTACCGCTTGCCGGTGCTGCCGGGCACGGTGGCCTGTCGGCAGGACGGCCATTTGTTGCTGCGCAAAAGCGTGCAGGTTGCGCGGGTGCAGCCGCTGTTCGACGACGAGATTGGCGACTGGCTGCTGACTTGCGGCGCGCCGCTGCACTGGATCGGTTCGGCAGCGCCGGCGGAAGCGCAATTGCCGATGGCCGAGGCGCAGCGCTGGACCGGACCGTTGCCCGGTTGGGGCCTGCAGGGTGCGGTGCAACAGCAGCGCAGCGAGCATCGCGGTTGGGGCCGGGCGCTGGGGCTGTGCGCATTGGCGGTGGCGGTGTGGGTCATCGGCTTGAACCTGTATGCCGCTCGCGAGGCGAGTCAGGGCCAGCAGCTCAAGGCGCAGATGGCGCTGCGGGTGAAGCAGGCCTTTCCCGAGTTGCCGGTAATCCTCAATCCGCTACAACAGGCGCGTCAGCAATTGGCGGCGCGGCAGAAGGGCGCGGCGGAGGATCCGGCGCAGCCGTTCAATCGGCTGGTGTTGCAGGCCGGCAGCGGCATGCCGTTCATGGCCGGCACGGTCGAGCGCCTGACGTTTATCGATGGCACGTTGCAGTTGAGTCTGCTGGCCGAGGCCCGGCGCAGCGCCAATGACAAGGACAAGGATTGGCAAGCCGCATTGGCCCAGGTCGGGATCAGTGCGACGGCTGACGATGAAGGCTGGCTGCTGCGCCCGAGCGACGAAGTCAGCACTCCCGACGAAAGCGCTGACGACAACGGAGCAGAAGATGAATAAGGCATCGCTCGCGGTGTACCGCGCCCGTTGGCAGCGTTTCAGCGCTCAGTTGCAGGTGCGCTGGCAAGCGTTGACCCTGCGGGAAAAACGCATGGTAGGCGGCATGGCGGTGGTGCTGCTGTCGCTGTTGGTGTGGGTGGCATTGATCCAGCCGCCGCTGAAAAAAATCACTTATTGGCAAGCCGAAACGCCGAAGTTGCGCGCGCAGACCGAAGCGCTGGAAGTGCTGTTGCGCGAGGTCAGTGTGCGTCCGCAAGGGCAAAGTCTTGCGCAGTCTCTTGAACAGACGCTACAGGCCAGCGGCCTGGCCGGGCATTACCAATTGCAAGCCGGAGAGGCCGGCGCCTGGCAACTGACGTTCGACGCGGCGCCAGCCGATGCCGTGCTCGACTGGCTGTTGAGCACCCCGGCACAACTTTCTCTGCAAGTGGTCGAGGCCCGTCTGCAACGCGCCGACAACGCTTCGACCGAAGTCACTGCCGGCACATTGTCAGGCACCGTTCGCATGGATCAGGCGCTGGGCGCTAAGGAAGCTTCATGAAGGGGTCAGGATCCAAACCGGCACGTCTGGCGTTGCCGATGCTGCTGATGGCATTGAGCGCGTGCAGCAACACCACCGCGCCGCCGAACCAGCCGCCGTTGCTGGTGGACAGCGAACTCGGCCGCCCATTGGCCAACACCCAGCGCAGCGGTGATGCGCTGCTCGATCGGCAACGCGCCCAGGCACAAACCGCACCGCAACCACGGCAGATGCACAACATCACCGAACGCGCGCGCAGTGGCGGCGCCCCGCGCGGCAGCACACTGCCGAGCAATCCGCTGGGCGATCAGCCGGTGACGCTGAATTTTGTCGATGCCGATATTCAAGCGGTGGTGCGCGCGTTGTCGCGTTCCACCGGCCAGCAGTTTCTGGTCGACCCTCGGGTCAAGGGCAGCCTGACGCTGGTCTCGGAAGGTCAGGTGCCGGCACGCCAGGCCTATGACATGTTGCTCGCGGCGTTGCGCATGCAGGGCTTCAGCGTGGTCGATGTCGGCGGCGTCGCCCAGGTGGTGCCGGAGGCCGACGCGAAACTGCTCGGCGGGCCGATCTACAGCCCGGACAAACCCGCCGGCAACGGCATGCTCACCCGCACCTTTCGCCTGCAATACGAGAACGCGGTAAACCTGATTCCGGTGCTGCGCCCGATCGTCTCGCCGAACAATCCGATCAATGCCTACCCCGGCAACAACACCATCGTCGTCACCGATTACGCCGAGAACCTGACCCGCGTCGCCCAGTTGATCCAGACCATCGACACGCCTAGTGCGATCGACACCGACGTGGTGCAGATCCAGAACGGCATCGCCGCCGACATCGCGCCGATGGTCGCGGATCTGCTCGACGCGCCGGGCAACGATCCGACGCAGAAAATTGCGGTGATCGGCGACCCGCGTTCCAACACCATCATCATCCGCGCCGGCAGCCCCGAGCGCACCGAGCTGGCGCGCAACCTGATCTACAAACTCGACAACGCGCAGAGCAATCCGAGCAACCTGCACGTGGTTTATCTGCGTAACGCGCAAGCGGCGAAACTGGCGCAAGCGTTGCGCGGCCTGCTGACCGGCGAGAGCGACAGCGGCACCAGCGACAGTGCGCGCTCGGTGCTCAGTGCCATGGGCAGCAACGGCAACAACAATGGCGGTTCGAGCGCGCAGAGCGGCACGCAAAACAGTGGCAACACTTCGACCACTTCCAGCACGGGCAGCACTGGCGGCAGTTACGCCCAGGGCAGCAGCTCGACCAGCAGCGCCGGCAGTCAGGCCAGCGAACAGAACGTTGCGTTCAGTGCTGGCGGGGTGACGATTCAGGCCGACGCGACCACCAACACCCTGCTGATTTCTGCGCCGGAGCCGTTGTATCGCAACCTGCGCGAGGTCATCGATTTGCTCGACCAGCGCCGTGCGCAAGTGGTGATCGAGAGCCTGATTGTTGAAGTTGGCGAGGACGATGCCAGCGAATTCGGTGTGCAGTGGCAGACCGGCAATCTCGGCGGTAAAGGCGTGATCGGTGGGGCGAATCTTGGCGGTTCGGGGATCAATCTCAATGGCAAGACCAGTCTCGATGTGCTGCCCCAGGGTTTGAACCTCGGTTACGTCAACGGCACTGTCGACATTCCCGGCATCGGCAAGATCCTCGACCTCAAAGTGTTGGCCCGGGCGCTGAAGAGCAAGGGCGGCACCAACGTGCTGTCGACGCCGAACCTGCTGACCCTCGATAACGAAGCGGCGAGTATTTTTGTCGGCCAGACCATCCCGTTTGTCAGCGGCAGCTACGTCACTGGCGGCGGTGGCACCAGCAACAACCCGTTCCAGACCGTGACGCGGGAAGAGGTGGGCTTGAAGCTGAATGTGCGGCCGCAGATTTCCGAGGGCGGTACGGTCAAGCTCGACATCTATCAGGAGGTCAGCAGCATCGACGAACGCGCTTCGGCCAGCGCGACGTCGGCAGGGATCGTCACCAACAAACGTGCGATTGATACCAGCATCCTGCTCGACGACGGGCAGATCATGGTCCTCGGCGGCTTGCTGCAGGACGGCTACAGCCAGAGCAACGAAGCGGTGCCATGGCTGGGAACCCTGCCGGGGATCGGTGCACTGTTTCGCAACGAACGCCGGGCGATCACCAAGACCAACCTGATGGTGTTCCTGCGCCCGTACATCATCCGCGACAGCGAAGCGGGGCGCAGCATTACCCTCAACCGCTACGACTTCATGCGCCGCGCCCAGGGCGGCCTGCAACCGGAACGCAGCTGGGCAATGCCGGACATGCAGGCGCCGCAGTTGCCAACGGCGGCGCAGGGGGTGCCGAGTCCGGTTCCGGCTTCGGGGCCGAGAGCGACGATCAAAGCGGTGCCGATCGAAGGGAGCACGCGCTTTTGAACAGCATTATGACTGTGGCGAGGGAGCTTGCTCCCGCTCGGGTGCGAAGCGCCCGCAAGTCCGACATGCAAGGTGTGTCTGCGGAAATGGGGTTGCAGGGTTTGGGTCTGCTGCGCAGCCCAGCGGGAGCAAGCTCCCTCGCCACAAAAACATGTTCAGACCCGAGAGTTGGGGAGGTTTTGAGATGAGTTCGCTTCCCTGCGCTTGGTCCAAGGCCATGAACTTGGCCCGCAAGCTGAAAAACATTTCTGTGGCGAGGGAGCTTGCTCCCGCTGGGCTGCGCAGCAGACCCAAAACCTGCTACCTCATTCTTCCAGATACACCCGGCATGCCGGATTTACGGGGGCTTCGCCCCCTAGCGGGAGCAAGCTCCCTCGCCACAGGGGAATTGGGGGGCCTCAAGAGATGAGTGCATTGCCCTACGCCTGGGCCAAGGCCCAGCGCATTCTGTTGTGCGACGGTGTGCTGACCGTGTGCCCATCGACGCCCGGCTGGTCGATCAGCGAGGTGCGGCGGCAGTTCGGTGAGACGTCGCTCAAGCGCGTGCGCGACGACGAACTCGACGGCCTGCTCGCCACGGCCTACGCCGACACCGGCAGCGCCGCCGCCGTAGTCGGCGCGGCAGAAAACGAAGTCGATCTCGACCGCCTGATGCAGGACATGCCGGAAATCACCGACCTGCTCGACACCCAGGACGGTGCGCCGGTGATCCGTATGATCAACGCCTTGCTCACCCAGGCCGCCCGCGATGAGGCCAGCGACATTCATATCGAACCGTTCGAAACCCATTCGGTGGTGCGCTACCGGGTCGACGGCACCCTGCGCGACGTGGTTTCGCCGCGCAAGGCATTGCACGGCGCGCTGGTGTCGCGGATCAAGATCATGGCGCAACTCGACATCGCCGAAAAACGCTTGCCGCAGGACGGCCGCATCGCGCTGCGTGTGGCCGGGCGGCCGATCGATATTCGCGTCTCCACCGTGCCCACCGGGCATGGCGAGCGGGTGGTGATGCGCTTGCTCGACAAACAGGCCGGGCGTCTGCACCTGGAAACCCTCGGCATGGACGCGCAGGTGCTGGCCAGACTCGATCACCTGATCCGCCAGCCCCACGGCATCGTGCTGGTCACCGGCCCCACCGGCAGCGGCAAGACCACCAGCCTCTACGCCGCGCTGGCGCGGCTGGATGCCAGCACCAGCAACATCCTCACCGTGGAGGACCCGGTGGAATACGATCTGCCGGGGATCAGCCAGATTCAGGTCAACGCCAAGATCGACATGACCTTCGCCCTGGCGTTGCGGGCAATTCTGCGCCAGGACCCGGACATCATCATGATCGGCGAAATCCGCGACCTGGAAACCGCACAAATCGCCGTGCAGGCGTCGCTCACCGGTCACCTGGTGCTGGCGACGCTGCACACCAACGACGCGGTGTCGGCGGTCAATCGCTTGATCGACATGGGCGTCGAGCCGTTTCTGCTCGCGTCGTCGATGCTCGGCGTACTGGCGCAACGCTTGGTGCGACGGCTGTGCAATCAGTGCAAACAGGAAGATCCGGCAGCGCCGGGGACGTGGCGCCCGGTCGGTTGCGCGGCGTGCAATCACACCGGCTACAGCGGCCGCACTGGCATCCACGAATTGTTCTGCATCGACGACGACATCCGCACCCTGATTCACCAAGGGGCAGGGGAGCAGGCCTTGCGTGCGGCAGCGGCGAAGGCCGGGATGTTCAGCCTGCGTGAAGACGGCGAACGCTGGATTCGCAGCGGTGCCACGGCGCCGGAAGAAATCCTTCGTGTGACACGGGACGCCTGATGAATCGCTATCGTTTTGAAGCCGCCGACGCTACCGGCAAGATCGAATCCGGGCATCTGGAAGCGGACAGCCAGGGCGCGGCGTTCGGCGTGTTGCGCAGCCGTGGGTTGACCGCGTTGTCGGTGCACAAGGAAAGCAACGTCGCCCAGCATGGCGGCGGTGGTCTGTTCAGTGCGCGCATGTCGGATAACGATCTGGCCTGGGCCACCCGGCAACTGGCGAGTCTGCTCGGTGCCAGCCTGCCGTTGGAAGCGGCACTCAGCGCGACGGTGGAGCAGGCCGAGAAAAAACACATCGCCCATACCCTCAGTGCGGTGCGCGCCGATGTGCGCAGCGGCATGCGTCTGGCCGAGTCGCTGGCGGCGCGACCACGGGATTTTCCGGAGATTTACCGCGCGTTGATCGCTGCGGGGGAGGAGTCCGGTGATCTGGCGCAGGTGATGGAGCGCCTGGCGGATTACATCGAAGAGCGCAACAACCTGCGCGGCAAGATCCTCACCGCGTTTATCTATCCGGGTGTGGTCGGGCTGGTGTCGATCGGCATTGTGATTTTCCTGCTCAGTTATGTGGTGCCGCAGGTGGTCAGTGCGTTTTCCCAGGCACGGCAGGACTTGCCGGGGCTGACCTTGGCGATGCTCACCGCCAGTGATTTCATTCGGGCGTGGGGCTGGTTGTGTGCAGCGGTGATCGCTGGTGCTTTCTGGAGCTGGCGCCTGTATTTGCGCAATCCGGCGGCGCGGTTGAGTTGGCACCATCGGGTGCTGAAATTGCCGCTGATCGGGCGTTTCGTGTTGGGCCTGAACACTGCGCGATTCGCCTCGACCCTGGCGATTCTCGGCGGTGCCGGGGTGCCGTTGTTGCGGGCGTTGGAGGCGGCGCGGCAGACGTTATCCAATGATCGACTCAGCCTTAGCGTCAGCGACGCCACGGCCAAGGTTCGCGAAGGGGTGAACCTCGCGGCGGCGTTGCGGGTGGAGAACGTGTTTCCGCCGGTGCTGATTCATCTGATCGCCAGCGGCGAGAAAACCGGCGCACTGCCACCGATGCTCGAACGTGCGGCGCAAACGCTGTCCCGCGATATCGAACGGCGGGCAATGGGCATGACCGCGTTGCTCGAACCGCTGATGATTGTGGTAATGGGTGGGGTGGTGCTGGTGATTGTGATGGCGGTGTTGTTGCCGATCATTGAGATCAACCAGTTGGTGCAGTAGCTGCGATTGATGTTGTCTGCCCGGGCCCCATCGCTGGCAAGCCAGCTCCCACAGGGGGCAGTGTTGTTAATGCGATCTGTGTCACAACATCAATACCTGTGGGAGCTGGCTTGCCAGCGATAGGGCCATGCAGAACAACAAATAATTCAGACTTTTTTCCAAGGCTTCAGCATCACCCGAGTCAGGTTTCCCCCATCCTCGGGTTCTCCTTTCTGTCATCTGCAACCACCCCGCAACGGCTGCAGCCAATTTCAGCCAAACCCACGATCCAGACCCCTCGCCATCCCCCGCAAAC
Source organism: Pseudomonas sp. NPDC088414 (assembly GCF_044753325.1). NCBI lineage: Bacteria > Pseudomonadati > Pseudomonadota > Gammaproteobacteria > Pseudomonadales > Pseudomonadaceae > Pseudomonas > Pseudomonas sp. NPDC088414. The sequence continues at coordinate 79,948 of NZ_JBIVMY010000001.1, forward strand.
ACCCGAGAAAACCCGCTGAAAAACCCCGCGCAGCTCCCGAGGTTTTTTCCTTTATCTGTCACCGGAAACTGCGAATTTCTCAGTGCGACTTAACCACGGACCCCGCTTGCGAAGGTCAGCGGTGAGTCTTCCCAGTGTCATGCAAGACCCCTGAAAACCTGTGTTCACACCCATCGTTGAAAAGGAGATTCTTCATGTTCAAGCGCACTCTGATCGCCGCTTCCCTGACCGTCGCCGCCCTGGCTTCCGCTCAAGCCATGGCCGTTACCGGTGGTGGCGCCACTCTGCCAGCCGCTCTGTACAAAGGTTCGGCCGACAGCATCCTGCCAGCCAACTTCAGCTACGCCGCCGTGGGCAGCGGTGCCGGCAAGATTGCTTTCCTGACCAACAATCCGGCCGGCTTCAGCACCACCGGCACCGTGCATTTCGCCGGTAGCGATTCGATCCTCAGCGCTTCGGAAATCAGCACCTACAACACCACCTACGGCGCTTCGTACGGCCCGCTGATTCAACTGCCTTCGGTGGCCACTTCGGTTGCCATCCCGTACAAAAAAGCCGGCCAGACCGCTCTGAACCTGACCAGCGCTCAGTTGTGCGATGCGTTCTCCGGTGCCAAAACTACTTGGGGCCAGCTGCTCGGAACCACCGACACCACGCCGATTCGCGTTGTTTACCGCAACGTTTCCAGCGGCACTTCGGAAATCCTCAGCCGTCACTTGAACTCGGTCTGCCCGACTCAGTTCGCTACCAACTCGACCTTCACCAACGCTCGTCTGCCAGCCGGTTCGGCCCTGCCGTCGAACTGGGTCGGCGTTGCCAACACTGCCGATGTCGCCACTGCCGTGAACGCGGTTGACGGTTCGATCGGTTATGTCGGTCCGGACGGTGTCGACGCTACCAGCAACGCTGTTGTTGCTCGCGTCAACGGTGTTCAGCCAACTTCGCTCAACGTCACCCTCGCACTGTCGTCGGTGTCCGCTCCTTCGACCCCGGCCCAGGCTGCAAACCCTGCCAACTGGTCGCCCGTGGTGGCTAACCCGGCTTCGGGCTACAAACTGGCTGCCTACACCAACTTCATCTTCGGTCAGTGCTACAAGGATGCAACCGTGGCCGCGGCCGTCAAAGCCTTTCTGACTCAGCACTACAGCAACCCGGGCAACAACACTGCGACTCAGGCCCACAAGTTCGTCGCCGTGCCTAACGCCTGGAAAACCGCTGTAACCGCCAACTTCATCACCAACACCTCAGGCAACAACCTGGACATCAACAACGCCAGCGTCTGCAACGCTATTGGTCGTCCTTTGTAAGCTCGCGCGGTCGTAACAGCGATGACGGCAACCTTCGGGTTGCCGTCATTTTTTTTGGCTCGGATACACGCCCAACATGAAGTTTGTGTGACATCCGTTCGGTCGCGCCTTCCGCCAACTGCCTATGTCGTAACAGCAGGTATTTGCGCGCCTGCGGCCATATGTGGCAATCAAAAAAGGATCTCGTAGTGATGCTCGCTCGCCCATCCCGTCGTCGTACCCACGTTCAGTCCTTCCAGCGTGATGCCGTGGAGCCGACGCTGTGGCTGCTCAAGCCATTGGCGCACGCGGTGGCGTTGTGTCTGGTGGCGGGCAGTGCGCAGGCGCAAACGGCGTTCAGTTCGAGCTGGTTTGCTGCCAAGGGGGCAGCGCAGCAGGCCGCAGCGGCGCGTCCGAGCGTTGGCGGGTTGCCGGGGATGACACCGCCATTGGCCCAACAGCAAAAAGCCAATGCGCAGTTGCAGCGTTCGATACAGACCCTGAACAACACGGTTGCCGCGATTGCCGCACAACAGGCGGCGCAGGCGGCCGGACGCGCTGCTGCGTTGGGCACGGTGCAGTTCGTGCCGGACGGTCTGGGTGAGGGCGGTTTGAAAGTCGATAACAGCCTGACCCAGGGCTGGAAGAACGCGAAAGGTCCGCAGCAGACCCAGGTCGATGGCAAAACCACAGTGACAATCGAGCAGACCGCCGACAAGGCCATTCTCAACTGGGAAACCTTCAACGTCGGTCGCAATACCACGGTCGATTTCGCCCAGCAGTCGAACTGGGCGGTGCTCAACCGGGTCAACGATCCGAATGCCCGGGCCAGCCAGATCCAGGGCCAGATCAAGGGCGACGGCACGGTGATGCTGATCAACCGCAATGGCATCGTGTTCAGCGGCAGCAGTCAGGTCAACGTGCGCAACCTGGTGGCGGCAGCGGCGAATATCACCGATATCCAGTTCCGCGATCGGGGCCTGTATTTCGACAGCACCGGCACCCAGCCGACCTTCACCGATGCCGTCGGCAAGGTGCTGGTGGAACGCGGTGCCTCCATCGACACCCACAAGCCGGCATCGTCTACCGCTGCCGGTGGTTATGCCTTGCTGCTCGGCAATGAAGTGCAGAATGACGGCAGCATCAGCACCGCCAAGGGCCAGGCCGTGCTCGCCGCCGGTGACCGTTTCTATATCCGCAAGGGCTCGGGCACCGAGGGCAATGCGCTGTCCACCACCTTCGGCAACGAAGTCATCCCCGGTTTCAAGGCCGGTGCCGTGGCGGGCAATGTCACCAACAACGGCTTGATCCAGTCCGCCACCGGCGACATCACCCTGACCGGTCATGAGGTGGTGCAGAACGGTGTCTTGCTCGCCAGCACATCAGTGGCGACGCGTGGCACGATTCACCTGACCAACCCGAACACCGACAGCAGCGGCAGCGTCACGCTGGGGCAGGGCAGCGCCACGGCCGTCATGCTCGATAGCAGCGACCTGACCGCCCTCGACAGCCAGCACCAGGCCGCGCTGACGGGCGTCACGGCCAATAACCGGATCCGTGGCGACCAGTCGCGCGTCGAGATCCAGAGCGGCGGCAGTGTCGAGTTCCAGAACGGCTCGATCACCCTGGCCACCGGCGGCCAGGTCGCGGTCAGCGCACAGCGCCGCAGCCTGGTGCGCGACGGCGCGATGATCGATGTGTCCGGTGCCCTCGGCGTCAAAGTGGCGATGGAAAACAACAGCATCAAGATCAACGTGCAAGGCAACGAGCAGCGCGATGCCTCGGTCAACCGCGAGAAAGGCGCGCTCAACAGCAATGACATCTGGGTCGATGTGCGCGATCTGGTGTATGTGCCGGCCGGCACCAACGGCTACGCCACGGATCGCTGGTACACGGCGGGCGGTTTGCTCGAAGTCGGCGGTTACCTCGGCACCCAAGGGCACAGCGTCGGCGAATGGATGGCTCAGGGCGGCACGGTGAGTTTTGCCGGCAACGACGTGGTCACGGAAAAAGGCTCGTTGATCAACCTGTCCGGCGGCACTCTGGATGTGCAGAGCGGCGAGATCCGCCAGAGCTGGCTGCGTGGCGCCGACGGCAAGTTGTATGAAGTGTCGCGCGCGCCGGGGGATCTGCTCTACACCGGGCTGTACAAAGGCTATGAAGACAGCAGCCAACGCTGGGGCCAGACCAGTTATTACTACAGCCCGCTGATTGCGCCGCGCTCGCGTTTCGAGTCGGGTTACACCGTGGGTCGCGATGCCGGACAACTGGTGATCGCCACGGCCAACGCCGTACTCGACGGGCAAATGATCGGCGAGGTGTATCAGGGCGAACGGCAGAATCAGGCGCCGAAACCGGTCATCGACGGCTATCAGCAGAGCCAGACCGCGTTGGCCCGGCGTGCCCAGTTGATCGTCGGCAGTTACGACCCGACCTTCGTCGCGGCGTCGAATGGCCTGCTCTACACCCTCAATCCATTGCTCGATCAGGTGCAGCTCGGTGGCACGCGCCCGGTTGCCGGAAATGATCCGGACCTCACCGGCGCGGTGTCCGATACCCGCAAGGGCAAGCTGTATCTTGATAACGATCAGCTCAGCGGGTTGCGCCTCGGTGCGCTCAAGGTTTCGGCCAAGGATCAGATCGCCGTTGACAGTGCGCTTACGGTCGATAGCGGTGGCGACATTACCCTGTACGCCCCGGATGTTCAGATCGGCGCCGACTTGACTGCTCGCGGTGGCAGTCTGCGTCTGGGCAACGTACTCAATCAGTTCAATGGTGGCGCAAACACCGACACTCGCCTGGCGGCCCAAGCCGACAAAACCACGCAAACCCGCATCGCCGAGGGCGTGCATCTCGACACCCGGGGGCTGTGGAGCAACCTGCGCACCAACCCGGACGATAACGCCAGCCTCGCGTATCTGAACGGTGGCCTGATATCGATCCGCAGCAGCGGTGATATCGACGTCGCTGCCGGCAGCCTGCTCGACGTTTCTTCCGGTGGCGCCATACTCGCCAGTGGCAAGACCCGGGGCGGCAAGGGTGGTGATCTGACGCTGGAGTCGAGCGCTATTTCCGCGCCGGGCACATCGCATCTGAACCTTGATGGCGAACTGCGCGGTTATGGCGTCACGGGCGGTGGCACCTTGACGGTGCAGGCCAACAGGATTCTCGTCGGCCAGACGGATAAAGCCCTGGCAGACAACACCCTGCAACTGTCCACCGACCTGTTCAGCAAGGGGTTCTCCGCTTACAACCTGATCGGTCTCAGCGGGCTCGACGTTGCCGAAGGCGCCGCGATTGATGTGACCTTGCCGGTGTACCGTTTCGGTGATGCGGCACCCAATCAGGTCAGTGGCGTTGATCCGCGCACGGCGCTGGAGCTGTGGACACCGACGCTGTTCCAGGAAAACCCGACCAAGGGCGTGCTGACCCAACGTGCCGGTGCCAGCCTGACCCTGCAAGGTGGCGCGACGCTGGTCGGGCTGATAGACGCGGCCAACAGCCCGCTGACCCTGGGCCGTGGCTCGCGCATCAGCGTCGACCCGGGACAGAGCATCAAGCTGCGCGGTGCCGGGCAGATCACTGTCGACGGTGAACTGAATGCCTGGGGCGGCACGATCGATATTCGTCAGCAACAATTCGGCTCGATCCAGCCGGCCACTTCGATTCAAACGGCTGATCCGAGCGCACATGACCGCTCGATCTGGATCGGCGAGCAGGCGGTGCTGGATGTCGCCGGGCGTGCCAATACGGCGACCGACACTCTGGGCCGCACTTACGGGCAGGTCGGCAGGGGCGGCAGCATCATCCTCGGCGGCGAGATCGATGCGAAGCTGGCAACCGCCACGGCTGCCGATGCCTACGTGATTGTGCGTCCGGGCGCGCGGCTGGATGCCTCGGGCACCGAGGCTGTTCTGGATATCGCCGGTCAAGGCCCGACGCGTATCGCAACGGACGGCGGGCGCATCAGTTTGAGTTCCTATAACGCTCTTTTCGTTGAAGGCAACTTGCGTGCGGCGGCGGGTGGCGTCGGGGCGGCCGGTGGTCGTCTGGAACTGGCGCTGGAGACGCCGTTGTATTCCGATTCGGCGAGCAACGCGGTGCGCTCGCCGAGGGAAATGATCATTGGTCAAGCGGCAGAAAACGAGCTGCTGCCCGCAAACCTGCAACCCGGCGAAGGCGCCGATGGCTTGCGTTACGGTCAAGCCCGTCTGAGTGCCGATGGCTTGATGACGGGCGGTTTCGACAATCTCAGCCTGCTGAGCAACGGTCTGTTGTCGTTTGACGGTCACGTCAATCTGCGCATGAATCAGAGTTTCAGTCTCTTTGCCGCAGCTCTGTCTCTCGCCGAGAATTCCAAAGGCTCGGCACGGGTTGATTTGAGTGCTCCATACCTGCGTCTGTCAGGGGTGGGCACCTACTTCGCCGGCTTCAACATGATGCGCCCACGGTTGCTCCCTGGCCCGACGGCCCGATTGTCCGACGCAACATTCAATGCCTCCGCGAATTTGTTGGACGTGGGCAATGGCCTGTCCTTCGGGACTCAGGGTTCGATCCTGCAACGGCAGGCGCCGGCCGTTGAATACAGCCGTCGGGCTTTCGGTCTGGTGAGCCTCGACAGCAGCGGCGACCTGCGCTTCCTCGCGCCGAATGATGGTGCGGAGAAAACCAGGCTGTGGACGCCGGGCGACTTGAACCTCGGTGCGGCGCAGATCTATCCCGCCACCGGCATTCAGGCTGAGGTGCGTGCCGGTTATCAGGGCGCCGTCCCGGTTTCCGAACACACCTTGCGGATCAGCGGCAACGGCGCGGCACCGACTGCGGTGCCGTACTCGGCATTCGGAAAGCTGATTTTTTCCGCCGCGTACATCGAACAGGGCGGTGTCTTGCGTGCACCGCTGGGCAAGATCGTATTGGGTGACGATTTGCTCAGCACCACTCACGAGGTTCGTCTTCTGCCGGGCAGTCTGACTTCGGTCAGCGGTGCCGGCCTGGTCATGCCATACGGTGGCACCACGGACGGTATCGACTATCGCTATAACGGCAAATCCGTGGTGCTCGACGGCATCTCCGGCGAAACATCAGGCGTGTCGATCGGCACGCAGTTCGCCGATGTGCAAAGCGGTGCGGTCATCGACCTGTCCGGCGGTGGAGACCTGCGTGGCGCCGGTTTCGTGTCCGGTCGCGGGGGTTCCACCGATGCACGTTTCAACCCGCTGGTGCGCACTGCGACTGACGGCACCTTCAGCCTGCCGGGGCTGGCGAGCAACCCGGTGTATGCCATCGTGCCCGGCAACCAGAGCAGCTACGCGCCGATGCTGGCCGAAGCGGGTGCGGGCGATCCGCGCATTGGCCAGCAGATCACTATTGGCGCCGGTGTGCCGGGATTGGCGGCGGGTACTTACACACTGTTGCCGTCAACGTTTGCCCTGATGCCTGGTGCGTTCCGGGTTGAGGTAAACGGTCAGGCAGCACCCGGCGTGACAACGGGGGCGTTGCCACTGCGCAATGGTTCATGGACCAGCAGCGGGCAGATGTCGATTGCCAATACCGGCCTGCGTGACAGCCTGGCCAGTCAGTTGATTCTCACGTCAGCCGATGTGTTGCGTCGTTACTCGCAGTACAACGAAACCGGTTTCTCTCAATTCATCCAGAGCGACGCCGCCCGGCGCGGTGTGCCGCGTGCGCTGGCACCCATGGACGGCAAGACACTGGATCTGCGCCTGGCCTCCGGCGGCAAGCAAGACATCGCTTTGCAGTTCAACGGGCGCACGCTGTTCGAGGCTGCCGAGGGCGGCATGGCCGGCACAGCGGTGGTACGTGGCGGCAACGCCGGGAGCAGCTTCGAGATACTGGGTGCGGGCCGTGCACCGACACCGGGTTTCAACGGTGTATCGCTGTACGCCGACACGCTCAACAGCCTCAACGCGGGGCGGCTGACCATCGGTGCGATGCCGAATGTCTTGTACAACACGACCGCTAACATCATCGGCTTCCTGGGCGCGAGTGAAAGTATTGTCTTGCGTGAAGGGGCGATTCTGTCTGCGCCGCAGGTTTTGCTGCGTACCACGTCAACGCTTGGCGGCATCACGGTCGAGGCGGGAGGCGGGATCAATACGCTGGGGCGTGGCAACGTGGCCTACGACTCGCTGGCCGGTTACGTTTATGAGCCGAAAGGTTCCAGCCTGTTGGTCGTTTCCAACGGCTGGACCAATGTGCTGGCGCCGGAAGCGGCCAGCGGCATCAGCGGCGCGGGCAGCATCCGGATCGGCACTTGCGCAGCGAGTGCGTGCAACAATCCGGCCCTGCTGTATTCGAACGGCAGCATCACTGCCGCCACGGATAACCAGTTCGAACTCGGTGAAGCGGTGCGTTTCGGCACCCGTCATCTGGCATTGTCGGTCGGCTCGGTCAATACCGGCAGCGCCGAAGCACTTGCAGCGGCGGGTAGCCGCGTGCCCGCCGGCCTCACGCTCAACCAGAACGTACTCGACCGCTTGCTGCGTGGCGACATCCAATATGGCGCGCCAGCGCTGGAAACCCTGAGCCTGACCACCCGCGATGCCTTCAATTTCTACGGCAGCGTGAGCCTCGACACAATCGATCCGCAGACCGGCCAAAGCAAACTGCAGAATCTGGTGCTGGTCACCCCGGCGATCTACGGTCTTGGCAATGCCAACGATGTGGCGAGTATCCGCACGGCCAACCTGACCTGGAACGGCGCGACGCAAAGCGCCGGCAGCGTCATTACCGGTGGCGCCGGTACGGGCAGCGGCACGCTGGACATTCAGGCCCAGCGGATCGAGCTGGGTTACGGCCCGATGCCTCAGGCCAGCGGTCTGGATCAGAACAATCGTCTGGCGCTGGGTTTTGCCAACGTCAACCTCAGCGCCAGCGAGCGCATCACCGCCAATCACAAGGGCAGCCTGGCGGTGTATCAGGAGCAGGGCGCGTACGATCCGCTCACGGGTTACAGCTACATTGGCGGCAATCTGAACCTGCGCACGCCGTTGCTCACCGGTGAAGCAGCTTCGGTCAGCCTGCTCAAGGCTGGCAACAGCCTGACGCTCAGCGGCGCCGGGGCTGCCGGAGTGGCCAATGCCTTGGGGGCAGAGTTGAACCTTGAAGCCCGCAATATCGTGCTGGACAGCCGTATCGCCTTGGCCAGCGGTAAGCTGACAGTCAAGTCCGAGGGCGATTTGACGCTGGGCAGTGCTGCCGCGCTGGACTTGGCCGGGCGCACCTTGCCGTTCAACGATGTCAGCAAATACAGCTGGGGCGGCGACGTATCGCTGTACAGCGCCAACGGTAATATCCGTCAGGCAGCGGGCTCGCGAATCGATCTGTCGGCGAAGAACAATCAGGCCGGTACTCTCAGCGTCGTCGCGTTGGCCGACGCGGCCGGGATGGTCGATCTGCGAGGCGAGATCCTTGGCGGCAGCAGCGGTTATTACGACGCTGGCGGCACGCTGGTGCCGTACAAGGCCGGAGGCGTGGACATTCGCGCGCAACGCCTGGGCGGTGACGCCACTGAGCAGTTTGCCGCGCTCAACCAGCGCCTGAACGCCGGGCAGGTGTTCGGCAGTCGCAGCCTGCAACTCAAGCAAGGCAACCTGGTGATCGGCGACGGCCTCAAGGCCGGTGAGGTCAATGTGTCAGTGGACAATGGCAGCCTGACGGTGGCTGGTCTGATCGACGCCAGTGGCGAACGTGTCGGCAGCATTCGTCTGTCGGCGAAAAATGGCCTGACCCTGGCAGGCAACAGCGTACTCGATGCCCATGGTCGCGTACTGCGGGTCGACAGCTACGGCGAGATCATCGATGCGCCGAACCGCGCCACGGTCGAACTGAGTTCCGGCGATGGTTTGCTCACGCTGGGCAGCGGCGCGCGCATCGACCTGCGCCACGGCACCGATGCCGTGCCCGGTTTCCTCGCCGGGCAACACGATGGAATGCTGCGCGGCACGCTGGAGCTGAACGCGCCGCGTCTGGGCAGCAATGACATCGCCATCGACGCCAGCGGTGCGTTGACTATTCAGGGCGCACGCTCCATCGGCCTCAACGGTTTGCGCCGCTACACCGATGCCCGCGAGGGTGTCGATCAGGCGGTCAGTGGTCGGCCGTATCAAGTCATCGATCAAGCCATGCTCGAACGCATTCATGGCGACAGCAGCAACTTCATCAACGCTGCACTGGGCAACAACGATCTGCTGCAACGCAGGCTCGCCGGGTTGAACAACGCCACGTATGCCGATGCGTTCCATTTGCGGCCCGGTGTGGAGATCGCTAGCAAGACGGCTGACGGTGATCTGGTGGTGGAGGGTGATCTGGACCTTTCAGGTTATCGCTATGCCAGCCTCAATCCGCACACGCAATTGAATCCGTCGGTGTATGGTTCCGGTGAGGCCGGTAGCCTGATAATCCGCGCCGGTGGCAACCTCGATATTTACGGCAGCATCAACGACGGCTTCGCGCCGCCACCGGAAACCCAGGATGACGCCGGGTGGAAACTGATTGGCGGTGTGCAGCCGTTCGGCGGCGATCTGATCGTGCCGGGCAGTGGAGTGACGCTGGCCGAGGGCACGCAGTTTCCGCTGGGGGCGACACTCAATTACGACGTGATGATTCAACCAGCGGTTCTGGCCAGTGGCACGTTGCTGCCGACTCAAGCTGTGCTGAACGAGGCGTATACCTTCAGCGCCGGCACGGTGTTGGCGGGGGCGATTCACGACAGCAACGGTCATCTGCTGTACGCCGCCGGTACGCTGCTCAGCGACAGCGTGACGTTGCCTGCCGACACTCGCCTGGGTGCCGGGATCCGTTTGAACAAGGCCACCGCCCTGCAAGCGATCAACTGGCCCAAGGGGGTGCCGTTACCCAGCGTTTACGATGCAGATCTGACGACCTCCTCCGGGGTGAAATTAAAGGGCGAGCTGGCCTTGTTGCGCGGTTCGCTGATTCCGTCGATGACCGATGTGAAGCTCGCCGAAGGCACTTCGCTGATCGAGTTGCGCCCGTTCAACGGCACACAACAGGGCAAGAACTGGGCGCTGGCCAGCATGCTGCCGTCGGGCAGTACTTCCTGGTCGATGCGCGTGGTGGCCGGTGCAGATCTTGCTGCGGCCGACAGCCGTGCCGTGAAGCCTGTCACCACCGATGGCAATCTGCGGCTGGCGGACACTCATTACGGTGTCACGCTTACCCAGGCAACGGGGATACTCGTGTGGGCACCCGACAATCCGTATGACCTTCCGGGATATTACCCTGTGCCCGATGACCAATTGGAGATCTGTGCGCAGGTGGAAGGGCTCTGTGTGCCGATGGCACGTTGGGTCTGGGCGCCGGGCAATGGTCTGGGACCTGACTACGAACCCGTTCCCGAGGAGTATCAGATCCTTTGTGAAATCTATCCGGAGTTCTGCATCGGCAACAATCCCGGAAAAACCGCTAAAGCTCATACGCAGATGTTCAGTGTCCTGCGCACCGGTACTGGCGATCTCGATCTGATGGCTGCCGGCAACCTGAGCATGGATTCGCCTTTCGGCGTGTACACCGCCGGTACACAGTCATCGAATGTCGACCCGTTGTATAACCAGAAACGCGGGCATCTCTCGGACAACAACTCGGTGTTGGGCACCGCCGGCGCCGATTATGAAAAGTGGGTCAACGGCGGCAGCGACAGCCTCTATCAAGCCTGGTATCCGCAGATGGGGGGCAACCTGACAATCAATGCCGGCGGGTCGGTGTCGGGTGACTCGGTGGGCACGAAAGCGCAATCGGAAGCGGCTGGGTTCCGCGAGCAGATCGCCAGTGCGTCAGTGGGCAACTGGTTGTGGCGCCAAGGCACGGGCAACCCGGATGTGCCCACGGCCTGGTGGATCAACTTCGGCAGTTATTCCACCCAAATGAACTCAGATCGGGTGATCAACACTGAACCCTACCTGGTGGGTTTCACCGGTTTCGGTACCTTGGGCGGTGGCAATATCAGCCTGCGGGCTGGTGGTGATGCCGGCATGCTCAAACCGGTAGGCGATGCCGTTAACTACCCGCGCGGTCAGGGGCTGATCGTCGCGGTAGGCAGCACCGGTCGAGTCGCCAGCGATGGCAGCGTGCAGATGACCGGTGGTGGTGACATGGACATTCGTATCGGCGGCACGCTCAACCCTTCGCTGCAAGCGCGGGCCGGAGAAACCGGCTTCGGCCAACCGAATCATGATCTGCAGGGCGCGCTGATCAACCTGCGCGGCGCGGCACACATGACGGGTGGAGCACTCGGCGGCATCAACCTGCAGTACGGCGCCGGCGCCGTGTTCAATGATCTTCGGGAAACCCGCGCACTTGATCCGTTTACCTCGACCACCGGTAGTGCTTCCGGAGGCGTGGTGCTGATTCCGGGTGACTCGGGCATGAGCCTGAGCAGCCGCGGTGATCTGGTGTTGGGCGGTGCAGCGGATCCTGGGCGAGTCAGTCTGATGAACGCCAGCCCGATCATGGCGGCCGACGCAAGCGTTCAGCAGGGCGGCACCCTGAGTGGCTTCTCATTGTGGACGGATCACACCGCAATCGATCTGTTCTCGGCTGGCGGGAACTTGACGCCGGGCACACAGATATCCGAGTTCAGTACCAGCAACGGCCTGATCACGGGACGCAATACCTCGCCTACCGATGGCCGGTTTGTCTACCCGTCGATTCTGCGCGCGGTGGCGGGGCAGGGGTCCATCTATGCAGGGCCGTCCGCGACGTTCACTGGCGTGGATATCTACCCGCTGCAAGGTTACTCACTGCTCCTGGCACCGTCGAAGTCGGGACAGCTTGAACTGTTGGCAGGTGACTCTATGTACGCCGGTGGCTATGCGATCAACCAGTCGGGAGCCAGCCCGATGGCCATTACCACGCCGCTCAACCCGGCGTTCAACACGTATACCACCAACAGCAACACCAGCAAGCCGGTGCGCACCAACTACAGCGACGATGGTGTGGCACCTGAGGGCAACGTGCGATATCCGCTGTTTGCCTTTGGTCCCAACAGCTACTCGGGATTGAACGACGTACAGGGGCCCGCGCGATTCTATGCGCTGACGGGGGATCTGGTGGGCATTCGCAGTGGCGAAACGTTGAGCTTTTCCACTTCCGGACGCACCTGGTACGAAGCGGCGGGGCCTGTGTGGATGATCGCCGGACGCGACATCGTTGCTTCCGGCACTACCCTGGGGCAGCCTGCGGCGGTGCCGACAGTGGAAATGAGTAGCGGCAAGGAGAACATTTTTTCCACCGGCAACCTGTTCGTCCACAATGACCAGCGAGATGTATCGCGGGTGTCGGCGGGTCGCGACATTCTCTACAGCAGCTTCGATATCGCCGGCCCTGGCACGCTGGACATCAATGCCGGGCGCAACATCCTGATGGAAAACCGCGCGAGCATCACCAGTCTCGGCTCGATAGTGGCCGGGGATTTGCGGCCTGGCGCCAGCGTGGTATTGCAGGCGGGCGTGGGCGCGCAGGGGCCGGATTACACAAGGTTCATCGCGCGTTATCTGAGCCCGCAGAACCTTGCCAATCCGGATGCCGCTCTCAACGGCCAGCCGGGCAAAGTGGTCAAGACCTACCTCGACGAGTTGCAGAGCTGGCTGACGCTCGGCTACGGCTTCAGCGGCAACGCGGAGCAGGCACAGGCGTTCTATGCCGCGCTGCCAAGTGCCGAGCAGGCGATCTTTGCGCGCCAGGTGTACTTCGCCGAACTGCGCGCCGGCGGCCTGGAATACAACGACGCTGACGGTCCGCGCAAAGGCAGTTATCTGCGCGGTCGCAACGCCATCGCCGCACTGTTCCCGAGCACCGATGTGGCCGGCAATCCGCTCCGCTACGACGGTGACATCACGCTCTACGGTGGCGCCGGGGTCAAGACCCTGTTCGGCGGCGACATCCAGATGCTCACGCCGGGCGGCGGTCAGGTGTTCGGCATCGAAGGCGCGGCGCCACCGTCCACCGCCGGGATCATCACCCAGGGGTCGGGCAACATTCAGCTCTACTCGCAGGGCAGTATTTTGCTGGGGCAGAGCCGGATCATGACCACCTTCGGCGGCTCGATCCTCGGCTGGTCGGCCGAGGGCGATATCAACGCCGGTCGCGGCTCGAAAACCACCGTGGTCTACACCCCGCCGAAACGCGTGTACGACACTTGGGGCAACGTGACCCTGTCGCCTTCGGTGCCGAGCACTGGTGCCGGTATCGCCACCCTTAACCCCATCGCCGAAGTGGCGCCGGGCGACATCGACCTGATCGCACCGCTGGGCACCATCGATGCGGGCGAGGCGGGGATTCGCGTCTCGGGCAACGTCAACATCGCCGCGCTGACCGTGGTCAACGCCGCCAACATCGCCGTGCAGGGTAAAACCAATGGCGTACCGGTGGTGGCGGCGGTGAACACCGGTGCGATCACCTCGGCCAGTTCGGCGGCGTCTTCGGCAACCCAGGCCGCTGAAGACGTGGCGCGTCAGCAGCAAGCAGCAGCGCGGCAGAACCAGGCGTCGGTGTTCTCCGTGCAGGTGTTGAGTTTCGGCAACGAACAACTGGCGCCGAGCCGTGATGGTGCAAACCGTGCGCCGGCGCCGGGTTACAACCCGAACAGCCCGGTGCAGGTGCTGGGAGCGGGGGCGCTGGATGAACAGGCGAAACAGCAGCTGACCGAGGAGGAACGGGGGCAGCTGACGTTGTAAAGGACTCTCGTGTAGTACGTTTCGGGCGGCCTTTTGGCCGCCCTTTTTTTATGTTGATGAGGTTCGTGGGTATTGTCGTCGGGTGTGGACTAACGTCAGTATTTTGATGCGCCCGTTCACTCGATAGACCAGCAGATAGTTCGGATTGACCACCATTTCCCGAGTGCCTTGCACTCGACCGGCCCGGTAACCATAGGGGATTGATGAAAGCCTTTGCGTTGCTGCACCAACCTTGTGCTGTAGAGCCACTGAAGCGTTGGAGTTGTATTGTTCAACGTAATCGATAATGTCAGCCAGATCGTTCAGAGCTTGATTGCTCCATTCAAGCAGCAGCGCGGCGCTTCCTGCGCTTCTCTTCCAGCATCTGGTCGAGCATTGCCATAGCTTCATCATGGGGAATGCCAGGGCTGGGGTCATCGAGTGCCTCCTGTACCTTGGCACGAAACCAGCGATCGTAGCTCTCTGCCTCTTCTTCGGATTCGAAGTCAGAGTAAAACGGGGAAAGTAATAAGCTCATAGTGATCTCCGTGATCAATCTCAGCAGTTTAAGGGGGAATGGCCCATTGTCGTCACTGGCAGACGATGTAGCCCATGAGCTCTCGAAGAACCATGGGATAACGAAGCCCAGTATCTGCAAGCGCCCCTTTGAAATCTGCCGGACGTTTCCCTCCGTTGTCCGGCAATCTCGACCGCCGTTGTAGGCCCATTCCTCCACTCTGTTTTTCAGGTTTCCAGCCTACAAATCCGCGCGCACCTTCCTACAAATGCACTCAGAACGCATACGGAATACTCACCTTCGCCCACAACATTTCCCCCTCTGGCCGGTTCTCCACGTCAAACTCCTTGGCCCAGCGAATTTCCGCGCTGGCGTATTTGAGGAAGGTCAGGTGCAGCGCCGGGCCAATCGCGAAAACCGTGCCGCGCACGCCGTCATCCACATCCTGCCCGGCGAACTGCACGGTGTGGCCGTACTGTTTGTCGTCGGTGGTCTGCTTGAGGTAGTAGCCGTTGATACCGAACATCACATCGTCGGTGATCTTGTAGCTGGCCGAATAATCGAAGTGGAAGATCTGCCCGGACTTGTAGTCGGTGTCCTTGTTCTTCTCGTTGAAGCTGTAGGTGGTCTTCATCGACACTTCGGTCTTGTCGGTGGGCAGCCAGGTGAAGGAGAACAGCGGCTTGTAGGTGTAGAAATTGTTGCTGGTGTTGGCCAGCCGATCGACGCTGTATTCGCCGGTGGGCACAGTGACTTCCAGCGCAGCGCCGAGGGTGAGGTTCTTGCCCATGTCCCACAGGATGATCGGCGCGATGGTGGTGTCGCCCATGCCTTCGCGGGTATCGCTGAGGCCGAATACCGAAACTTCCTGCTTGAGCCAAGGCTGGGCGATGTAGCCGGCCAGACGTCCGCCGAACACGCGCACCGGGCTCAGGTAATCGATGCGCGGAATGACCGCCGTGGATTCGATTTCGACATTCGGCACTTTGCCGCCCAACGAACTGATGTTGAGCTTGGTCGACTTGTAATGGTTGTAGTAGAGGTTGAACGCGACCATGTTCTGCGGAAGGCTGTCGACCTCCAGCGGCAGCATGAAGAACCCGTCGGTGCCGGGGCCGATGTTGTCGACGCCGGCTTCGGTGGCCAGGGCTGGCAGGGACGCGGTGCAACCGAGCAAGGTCAGTGCCAGACGCAAGGGGAAAGTGGCGCGGTTCGGGCTCATGGCTGTCCTCATTATTATTGTGGTGGGACGTGGCGCCGGTACGCAGAACGTCCGGCACCCTAGAAATAAGCGCTTGGCGCCCGACGGGGCAGGGTATTGGCGGACAGTTAGGGGGACTTCTGCGGACAGTCGGCCAACCCTGTGCTAACTTCCTTCGACATAACCGGTTACAAAAATAACAATCAAGCGTGATCCGGAATGTCAGCCCCCATGAACGTAAAAGTCCAAGACCCCACTTTTGAATTGGCGCTGGTCTCGCCGTTCCTTCTGCAAACCCTCGCCGAAGTCGTGCACAACAAAGGCATCGACCCCGAAAGCCTGTGCCGTGGCCTGGGTTTCACCCTCGAAGATCTGCAGGATCCGGCGCAGCGGATCTCTTACCGCCAGGCCGTGGCGATGATTCAGCGCGCGCTCAAAGTGCTGCCCAATCAGGGGCTGGGGTTGTGGGTCGGGGCGCAGAATGTGTTGGGTACGCTGGGGCTGCTCGGCCATGTGCTGTCGCTGTGCAAGACCTTGCGCGATGCCTTTGCCCTCGGCATCCGCCACCAGCACACCTCCGGCGGGATTGTGGTCTCGAGTGTCGATGTGGTCGGCGATCAGGTGCAGTTGAACGCCGAGTGCCGCTTGCCGTTCGCCGATGTGCAGGTGTTCGCCGTCGAAGAGTTTTTCGCCAGCCTGCTGGTGTATGGCCGGGCCTTGGCGGGCAATGAGTTCAAGGCGATTGCCGTGGAGTTCGTGCATGCCGCGCCGGATTACCTGAGCGAATACCACCGCCTGCTCGGGCCGGACGTACGCTTCGGCTGCCTGCACAACCGCATGCTGATCGATGCGCAATGGCTGGACGTCAATCTGCCCAATCATCATTCGCTGGCGCTGCGTCAGGCGGTGGCCTTGCTGGAGCTGGAAGCGGCGCAGGTGCACCAGAAACTCGATCTGATTCAGGCCGTGGAGCGGGCGATTGCCCGGGACCTGAGCCGGGGCAGCCATATCGAGAAGATCGCCGGCGACCTGAACATGAGCAGTCGTACCTTGCGCCGCCGTTTGACCGAGCACGCGCTGACCTTCGAGGCGCTGCTGGAACAGGTGCGTCAGGCGCGGACCATGAGTTTGCTGGCCAATCCGGACATGCCGATCGAGCGGATTACCGAAGAAGTCGGCTACAGCGACGTGCGCAGTTTTCGTCGGGCGTTCAAGCGCTGGACCGGGATGAGCCCGAGTGCGTGGCGCCAGGATGCAAGCACCGCTTAGACATCGGTCCCCTGTGGCGAGGGAGCTTGCTCCCGCCGGGCTGCGCAGCAGACCCAAAACCTGCCACGCCATTTTTCCAGACACACCATGCCGGCGGGGTTTGCGGGTGCTTCGCCCCCGCGCGGGAGCAAGCTCCCTCGCCACAGGCTTCCGTGTGCCACTCATCAGTATTTCAACCCCACAAACCCTCCGGCCACAGGTAAACTCCCGCGCACTTTCCCAAGGAGTTCACATGAGTTACTACCAGCCGGGCATTCTCGCCACCCCCGTTCCTGCGCAAGCACGTCACCTGTTTTTCGCCCTTGAGTCGGTAGCCGCACTGCCGCAGGCGATCGACAACCTGATGAATCTGGTGGACGGCAAGTCGGCTGTGATCGGTTTCGGTGAATCCCTGACCAAAGCCCTGAACGTGCAGATCGACGGTCTGCGCAGCTTCCCGGCGATGACCGGCGTCGGCGTGGAAAACCCGTCGACCCAGCACGCGCTGTGGGTCTGGCTGCACGGGGTCGATCGTGGCGAACTGCTCAATCGCTGCAACGCCTTCGAAGCCGCGCTGGCCCCGGCGCTGCGCCTGGTAGACATGCAGGAAGCCTTCCGCCACAAGGACGGCCATGACCTGACGGGCTACGAAGACGGCACTGAAAACCCGCACGATGACGTCGCGATCGCCGCCGCGTTGCTGGGCGAGGGCGCTGATGGTCTGGTCGGTGGCAGCTTCGCCGCGATCCAGCAGTGGCAGCACGACCTCAAGGGTTTCCACACATTGTCCGCCGAAGACAAGGACAACATCATGGGCCGTCGCCTCAGCGACAACGAGGAAATCGACGACGCGCCGGTCTCCGCCCACGTCAAACGCACCGCCCAGGAAAGCTTCGCCCCCGAAGCGTTCGTCGTGCGACGTTCGATGCCGTGGATCGACGGTGATCGCGCCGGCCTGATGTTCCTCGCCTTCGGTGTTTCGCTGGACGCCTTCGAAGCCCAACTGCGGCGCATGAGCGGTCTGGAAGACGGCATCACTGACGGTCTGTATCGCATCAGCCGGCCGATCACCGGCGGCTACTACTGGTGCCCGCCCATCCAGGACGGCCACCTCGATCTGCGCGCGTTGCGCATCGGCTGAGTGTTTCAGACAAAGGGAGTTGACCATGGACGTGGTGCGTTGGGGCATGATCGGTTGCGGCAGTGTCGCCGAGCGCAAGAGCGGGCCGGCCTTCTACAAGGCGCCCGGTTCGGCGCTGGTGGCGGTGATGGGCCGCCGCCTTGAAGCGGTGAGCGATTACGCTGTGCGCCACGGTATTGCCCGGGTCTACACCGATGTCGATGCGCTGATCAACGACCCCGAGGTGGACGCGGTGTACATCGCCACGCCACCCGACAGCCACCACGCCTACAGCCTGAAAGTCGCCGCCGCCGGCAAGCACTGCTGTGTCGAGAAACCGATGGCGCTCAACGCCGGACAAAGCCGCGAGATGCAGCAGGCGTTTGCCGACGCCGGTCTGCACCTGTTCGTTTCCTACTATCGCCGTTCGTTGCCGCGTTTTGCCCAGGTGCGGCAATGGCTGGAGCAGGGCCGCATCGGCGAGGTGCGGCACCTGAGCTGGACGTTGACCAAAGCCCCATCGGCGGCGGATCTGGACGGCAGCGCCAACTGGCGAACCGACCCGAGCGTGGCCGGTGGCGGCTATTTTGCCGATCTGGCCAGCCATGGTTTCGACCTGTTTCAGTACCTGCTCGGCGATATCGTCGAAGTCGCTGGCTTTACTGCGCGGCAGGCCGGGTTGTATGCGGCGGAAGATGCGGTCAGCGCCAGTTGGCGGTTTGCCTCGGGCGCGCTGGGCATGGGTTGCTGGAGCTTTGTGGCGGATCGGCGCGAGGATCGGGTAGAGATTATCGGCAGTCAGGGTCGGATCGCGTTCTCCGTGTTTGACGAGCATCCGGTGCAGCTGTTCGCCGATGAGCAGATCAGCCTGGAGATCCCCCATCACGAGCACATTCAGTGGCATCACGTGCTGGGCATGAATGCGCATATTCGTGGCGATTCGCAGCATCCGGCCGTCGCCGAACAAGCCCTCAAGACCGATTGGGTGATGGACCAGATTCTCAAGCGCCATTGATTTACGTCTTAAAACCAACCCTGTGGCGAGGGAGCTTGCTCCCGCTGGGTCGCGCAGCGGCCCCAAATACTGGCAACGAGGTATTCCAGGTAAATCACCTCAGCCGGGTTTACGACTGCTGCGCAGCCGAGCGGGAGCAAGCTCCCTCGCCACAGGAGACGGGAGCCCTCAGGAACTGCTCCAGCTCTAAGGTTATACCCAAACAATATTTCTCAAGCTTGTCATAACGTCTCTAAGATCACGTCATAACTCGTTATAACAAGTGATCCCTGATGACCGATAACGTCCTGTCCCTCAGTAGCGTCCCGCTGCACACCCAACTGCGCGATGTCCTGCGTGCGCGCATTCTCGATGGCGAATACCCGCAAGACAGCCAGATGCCGTCCGAAAGTGAGCTCGGCACGCTGTTCAAAGTCAGCCGCATCACCGTGCGTCAGGCGCTGGGTGATCTGCAGAAAGAAGGGCTGATCTTCAAGATTCACGGCAAAGGCACCTTCGTCGCCAAGCCGAAAACCTTTCAGAACGTCAGCAGCCTGCAAGGCCTCGCCGAGTCCATGACCGGGCGCGGCTACGAGGTGATCAACCGCCTGCGCAGTTTCAAATTCATCCCCGCCGACAAACGTGTCGCCGAGCGCTTGCAGGTGGCCGAAGGCGAGACCGTGGCGCAGATCAAACGGGTTCGGCTGATCAACCGCGAGCCTATTTCGCTGGAAATCACCTACCTGCCCAAAGCCATCGGTGAACGGCTGGAGAAGGCCGATCTGGTGACTCGCGACATCTTCCTGATTCTGGAAAACGACTGCGGCATCGCCCTCGGCCACGCTGACCTGGCGATTGACGCGGTGCTGGCCGACAGCGATCTGACCCAGGCGCTGAACGTCGAAGCCGGCTCGCCGATCATGCGCATCGAGCGTCTGACCCACGACGCCAACGGCCAGCCGCTGGACTTCGAACACCTTTACTACCGTGGCGATGCGTTCCAGTACCGCCTGCGGATCGACCGGCAAAAAGGGGAGCAGGCATGACGCGCAACACCTTGGAACAGGAATACGACATCGTCGTGATCGGCGGCGGCACCGCCGGGCCGATGGCGGCGATCAAGGCCAAAGAGAAGAACCGCGACCTGCGCGTGCTGCTGGTGGACAAGGCCAACGTCAAACGCAGCGGCGCGATCAGCATGGGCATGGACGGCCTGAACAACGCGATCATCCCCGGCCACTCGACGCCGGAGCAGTACACCAAGGAAATCACCATTGCCAATGACGGTATCGTCAACCAGGCGGCGGTGTACGCCTACGCCACTCACAGTTTCGAAACCATCGAGCAACTGGATCGCTGGGGCGTGAAGTTCGAGAAGGACGAGACCGGTGATTACGCGGTGAAAAAAGTCCACCACATGGGCGCCTACGTGCTGCCGATGCCAGAAGGGCACGACATTAAAAAGGTCCTTTACCGCCAGTTGAAACGCGCACGGGTGAGCATCACCAATCGCCTCGTTTGCACGCGGTTGCTCACCGACGAGGAGGGCGCGGTCAACGGCGTGATGGGTTTCGATTGCCGAACCGCCGATTTCCATGTGATCAAGGCCAAAGCGGTGATCCTCGCCTGCGGTGCGGCCGGTCGCCTCGGTCTGCCGTCCTCCGGTTACCTGATGGGCACCTATGAAAACCCGACCAATGCCGGTGACGGTTACGCCATGGCCTATCACGCCGGGGCCGAGCTGGCCAACCTCGAATGCTTCCAGATCAACCCGTTGATCAAGGATTACAACGGCCCGGCCTGCGCCTATGTGACCGGCCCGCTCGGCGGCTACACCGCCAACAACAAGGGCGAACGCTTCATCGAGTGCGATTACTGGAGCGGGCAGATGATGTGGGAGTTCCACCAGGAACTGGAAAGCGGCAACGGCCCGGTGTTCCTCAAGCTCGATCACCTGGCCGAGGAAACCATCCAGAACATCGAAGAGATCCTGCACAGCAACGAGCGCCCGAGTCGTGGTCAGTTCCACGCCAATCGCGGCACTGATTACCGCACGCAAATGGTCGAGATGCACATCTCGGAGATCGGTTTTTGCAGCGGCCATTCGGCGTCCGGGGTGTGGGTCAACGAGCGGGCCGAGACCTCGGTAAAAGGTTTGTATTCGGCGGGTGACATGGCCGCTGTGCCGCACAACTACATGCTCGGCGCGTTCACTTACGGCTGGTTCGCGGGCCAGAACGCGGCGGATTTTGTCGCCGGGCGCGAGTTTTCTGCGCTGGATGCCGCGCAGATCGAAACAGAGAAAGCGCGGGTCTACGCGCCACTGGATCGTGAACACGGTCTGCCGCCGGCGCAGGTCGAGTACAAGCTGCGGCGCTTCGTCAACGACTACCTGCAACCGCCGAAAGTGACCAAGAAAATGCAGATCGGCTTGCAGCGCTTCAGCGACATCGAGCGCGACCTTGAGCAGATGAAAGCCAACAACGCCCACGAACTGATGCGCGCCATGGAAACCAGCGTGATCCGCGACTGCGCGGAAATGGCCGCGCGCGCCTCGCTGTTTCGCGCTGAAAGCCGCTGGGGCCTTTACCACTATCGCGTCGACCACCCGCAACGCAACGACAGCGAATGGTTCTGCCACTGCCACCTGAAGAAGGGCGAAGACGGCCGCATGACCAGTTTCAAGAAACCTGTCGAGCCGTACATCATCCCGCTCGATGCCGAAGAAATGCAGGCTTACGATCGCTTGCGGGTGGGCGCTTTCGCCGCTTGATGCATCACCAGAGAGAGTACGAACCATGGCCTATCAAGCCCAGGAAATCTTCTTCCGCTCCAACGCCCCGGTCACCGTGGACGAGGACAAATGCATCGCTGAAAAGGGCTGCACCGTGTGCGTCGACGTCTGCCCGATGGACCTGCTGGCGATCAATCCAGCCACACAAAAGGCCTACATGGCGTTCGATGAATGCTGGTACTGCATGCCCTGCGAGAAGGATTGCCCGACTGGCGCCGTAAAGGTCGACATCCCCTATCTCCTGCGCTGAACCCCGACCCCTGTAGGAGCTGCCGAAGGCTGCGATCTTTTGACTTTTGTTTTTCAGATCAAGATCAAAAGATCGCAGCCTTCGGCAGCTCCTACAGGGGATCGTTAGCAAGCCATTAGCTATCCGGAAACACCCGGACGCTGGATTTACCGAAACCCCCTCGTTTCCCACCGCGCCCTGATCGCGGCGGAGACGAACATCCAATAAATGATTCGAGGGGAAACACACCATGTTGCGTGCAGCACTCGCCGGTCTGGTACTGGCTTCATTGACCCTGTCGGCCTCGGCCGAAACCATCCGCATCGCCATCGGCACTCAGGACACCACCATCAACTGCGCCGCCGGCGGGCTGTTGATTCGTGAACTCGGTCTGCTCGACAAATACCTGCCGCACGACGGCGCTTACAAAGACGCCAAGTACGACGTGCAGTGGAAGAACTTCACCAGTGGTGCGCCGCTGACCAACGAGATGGTCGCCGGCAAACTCGATTTCGGCGCCATGGCCGATTTCCCCGGCGCGTTCAACGGGGTGGCGTTCGAAACTGCCGGCAAGCACAGCCTGTTCATCAGCGTGTTGTCGGGCAGCATCAAGGGCAGTGGCAATGGCATCGTGGTGCCGAGCGCGTCCGGGGTGCAGGCGTTGAGTGAACTCAAGGGCAAGACTATCTCGGTACCATTCGCCTCGACCGCCCACGGCATGTTGCTGCGCGCGGTGGCGGAGCAGGGGTGGGACCCGCTCAAGGACGTCAACATCATCGCCCAGCCGCCGGAAGTCGCCGGCTCCGCATTGCAGGCCGGCAAAATCGACGCCCACGCCGATTTCGTGCCGTTCGCCGAGCTGTTCCCGAGCCGTGGTTTCGCCCGCAAGATCTACGACGGCGCCCAGGCCAATGCGCCGACTTTCCACGGTGCGCTGGTGGATCAGGCCTACGCGAAGCAGTACCCGGAAATCGTCGTCGCTTACCTGCGGGCGAGCATCGAGGCCAATCAGTTGCTGGCCGCCGAGCCTGAGAAGTACAGCGAGCTGATCGCCAAGGTCACCGGCGTCGATGCCGAGGTCAACTACCTGTTCCACGGCCCGCTCGGCGTGCAGACCCGCGACCTCAGCTGGAAGCCGGAATACCGCCAGGCGGTGGGCACAGCGATCGACACCCTGAAGCTGCTGAAGAAGGCCGATCGCGGCCTCGACCTCAACACCTTCATCGACGATCAGTACATCCGCGCCGCTTTCAAGGCGTCGAACCTGGACTACAGCGCGCAGCTCGGCAACTACGCGCAAACGCCGTTGAAAGCCGTGGATGCGGCGACCGGCAAAGCGATCACTGACTTCAGCCACGTCGCCGAAATTTGGGTGCGCGGTGAAGACAAGGTGCGCCAGTACGCCTCGGCTGAATCGGCCTTCACTGCGCTGGCCGCGCTGAAGCAGGAAGGCAAAAACATCCGCGCGGTGTATGCCCAGGCCAGTGACAGCGGGATCAAGTTGCTTGCCGATCAGGCGTGGTTCGCCAGCGACGCCAAGGGCCGCTTGAGCGCGTTTCTGCTCAAGGGCCAGGCGCAGCAATATGCGGCGGCGCAGGGTGGCAAGGTCTTCGACTTTACCGATGCCACCACTCAGGCTGTAGCCACCCGCTAACCCGAAGAACACCGCGCCCCTCTGTAGGAGCTGCCGAAGGCTGCGATCTTTTGATCTTGCTTTTTAAAATCAAAATCAAAAGATCGCAGCCTTCGGCAGCTCCTACAGGGGGGGCGTGGCGAGAGGAGGATTTATGTCCAGATCAATCACCCGCTGGGTTCCAAGAGCCGCCTCCCTGCTGCTCTGCCTGCTCTTCTGGCAACTCGCCGCCAGCCACCACTGGAATCTCGGCCTGGTCACCTTCGCCAACGTGCCCACCCCGTTGGCGGTGATCGAAGCGGCGTTGGGTCTGGGCGACTCAGGCAAGCTGCTGCAGCACCTGACGGCCAGCCTCAGCCGGGTATTCGCCGGCTATCTCGCGGCACTGGTCATCGGCATCGCTCTGGGCTTGGCCATCGGCCGCTCGAAATGGGCCGAAGACCTGTTGATGCCACCGCTGGAAGTGCTGCGGCCGATCCCGGCGGTGGCGTGGATTCCGTTGGCGATCCTGATGTTCCCGTCGTCGGAGCTGTCGATGGTGTTCATCACTTTTACCGGCGCGTTGTTCCCGATCCTGCTCAACACCGTGCACGGCGTCGAAGGCGTTGATCCACGGCTGATCGCCTCGGCAAAAAGCCTCGGGGCAGGGCGCCGGGCGATTTTGCTTGAAGTGATTTTGCCGGGTGCCGCGCCGAGCATCATCACCGGCCTCGCCATCGGCATGGGCACCTCGTGGTTCTGCCTGGTGACGGCGGAAATGATCTCCGGCCAGTTCGGCATCGGTTACTACACCTGGGAGTCCTACACCATTCAGAACTACGCCGACATCGTCGTCGGCATGCTGCTGATCGGTGTGCTGGGCATGGGCAGCAGCCTGTTGATCAAACGTCTGGGCGGGCTGTTCACGCCTTGGCATCGACCACGAGGAAAAGCCTGATGAGCGCAATGCAAACCCCGGAAGGGCGAATCGATATTCGCCAGTTGTCGATCGTTCTCGGTGAGGGTCAGCAAGCCTTCGAAGCCGTGCAGGGGCTGGATTGCCAGATCGAACCGGGCCAGTTCGTGTGCATTCTCGGCCCGTCCGGTTGCGGCAAATCGACCTTGCTCGGCGCACTCGCCGGACACTTGAGCGCCCATACCGGCAGCCTCAAAGTCGATGGCGGCGAGGTGTCCGGGCCGTCGCCACAACGCGGCATGGTGTTCCAGCATCACACGCTGTTTCCGTGGCGCACGGTGCGCGATAACGTGGCTTTCGGCTTGAAGATGCGTGGCATCGGCAAAACCGAACGCCATCGCGCAGCCGATGAAATCCTCAAACTGGTGGGCCTCGACGGCTTTGCCGAGCGCTGGCCCGATCAGCTGTCCGGCGGTATGCAGCAACGGGTGGAAATCGCCCGGGTGCTGGTCAACCGTCCACGGCTGCTACTGATGGACGAGCCGTTCGGCGCGCTGGATGCCTTGACCCGCCTGAACATGCAGGAACTGCTGCTGGACATCTGGACGCGGATTCGCACCACCGTGGTGTTCGTTACTCACGATATCGACGAGGCGCTGTTCCTCGCTGACCGCTTGCTGGTGATGAGCGCACGTCCGGGGCGAATCATCGAAGACCTGCGCCTGGACTTCCCGCGTCCGCGCACCAGCGAACTGGTGACCAGTGCCGAATTCTCCCGCCTCAAGCGCCATTGCCTCGACCTGCTGCGCCACGACAACGAACGACCGCTGCCGCGCCTCAATCCGCTCGGCCTGCCTCCCGAAAACCCCTTGCCGCGATTTGCCCTATGACCTCATTTTTTGCTGTGACCGATAACGATGACATCCTCGCCCTGCAACCGCGTCTGACCGCTGACGATGCCGGTGTGCGCCGCATTGCGCTGATTGATCTGGCAGATCTGGAAGAACCGGATGGCCTGCTGTGGCTGGTTGATCGCCTGGGGCAGGATCCCGCCGAAGAAGTCCGCGCCGAAGCCGCGCGGCTGCTGGAAGCGTGGGAAGACGAACCAGTGGTGGCTGCGCTGTGTCAGGCGCTGACCGATCCGTCTGCGGCAGTGCAGGCAGCCGCCGCGCAAAGTCTGAGCCTGCTCAAGAGTGAGGCGGCAGGCCGGGTGATTCTGCCGTGGACCGATCATGCTGAAGTCAGCGTGCGAATCGCCGCGTTTCGGGCATTGCGCGAACTGCGTTTCGCCGATGCCGCACCAGCCGCCATCACCGCATTGAGCGATGCCGATGCCAATGTGCGCCGCGAAGCCGTCGGTGTGCTCGGCTGGCTAAAGCAGCTCGACGCACTGCCGGCTCTGGCGCGTCTGGCCAGCGCCGACCCGGACACCGAAGTGCGCCGCGCCGCCACCGGCGCCCTCGGTCTGGCGTCCGGCGCCGACGTGCTGCCAGCCCTGCGTCAAGCGCTGCAGGACGATGCCTGGCAAGTGCGCGAAGAAGCGGCCACGACGCTGGGCAAAGTCGGCCACAGCGACGCCGGCCCGGCATTGATCGCAGCGCTTGGCGATGACTATTGGCAAGTGCGCCTGCGCGCCACCCGCAGCCTCGGGCGTTTGCGCTTCGCTGCGGCGCTCGACGCCCTGATCGAAACGCTTGGCCATCGCATCAGCAACCTGCGCAAGGAAGCCGCGCTGGCCCTCGGTGAGTTGAATGATCGCGGCGCGGTGGCGGCGTTGCAGGCGGCGCAGGATGACGGTGATCCGGAAGTGCGCAAAGCGGTGCGGATTGCCCTGAGTCAGCTGCAATGAGTCCGCTGTCGGTGGGCAACTCACAAAGCGAACGGACACTGCGCCTGAGCTGGCCGGACGGCCGTGAATCGCAGCTCAACCACGCCGAACTGCGCCGCCAGTGCCCGTGCTCGCAGTGCCGCACGTTTCGCCTGAAAGGTGTGACTCCGCTGGTGGATGAGCGTGTTCGCCTGATTGAGATCAACCTGCAGGGCTACGGCGTGCAACTGGTGTTCAGCGACGGCCATCAACGCGGGATCTACCCGTGGGACTATCTGGCACAGCTGAGTGCTTGATATGCCGCAGCCTCCTTGTAGGAGTGAGCCTGCTCGCGATAACGGTGTATCAGCCGACATCATTGTTGAATGACACACCCCTATCGCGAGCAGGCTCACTCCTACAAGGGAATTTGCGCAATATGAGGCTTACTGCGCAGCCGTCATGGCTGGCCGGCAACCCCGAAACACATCCAGCCCCGGCTGATACAGCGCGGTCTTCACCTCGAACAAGCCCAGCACCGAATGAAACACGTTGTCATGGCTCAGGTCCGGCTGCCCGGTCTTGCCTTGCAGGCAATCGCGATCAATCCCCAGTTGCGCCAAGGTGTTGTTGCCGAACCACATCACCATCGGCACATGGGTCTGCGCTTCCGGCGCCAATGCATACGGCGCGGCGTGCAGGTACAGGCCGTTTTCGCCCAGCGATTCGCCGTGATCGGAGACATACACCATCGAGGTGTCCAGTGAGTCCTGATTGCGTTTGAGCAACTCGATGACCTTGGCGAGGAAGTGGTCGGTGTAGAGGATGGTGTTGTCGTACACGTTGACCAGTTCATCACGGCTGCAACTGCCCAACTGGTTGGTGTGGCAGATCGGGGTGAAGCGCTCCATGCTTTTCGGGTAGCGCTCGTAGTATTCCGGGCCGTGGCTGCCGTCGGCGTGCAGGACAATGATCGCGTGGCCCTTGAGGCTGTCGATGTAGCTCTGCAGGTCGGCCAGCAGCGCCTCATCGAGGCAGTTGTTGCCGTCGCAGAACGGCCCCGGCTGGTTCTTCGCGATGTCGCGGTGCGGCACGCGCAGGCAGGTGCCTTTGCAGTCGCTGTTGTTGTCCAGCCACAGCACCTGCACGCCGGCCCGTTGCAGGATATCCAGCAGGCCTTCGTAGGTTTTGCCTTTCTTGTCGCTGTAATCCTCACGGGGGAACATCGAGAACATGCACGGCACCGACACCGCCGTGGACGTGCCGCAGGAATGCACCTGAGTGAAGTTGAGGATGTCCAGTCTGCTCAGCTCGGGATTGGTCTCGCGCGCATAGCCGTTCAGCGAGAAATGGTCGGCGCGGGCGGTTTCGCCGACCACAAACACCATCAGCGACTTCTTCTCGCGGCTGGCGGCTTTCGCGCTCATCACCGCGTCTTCGCCGATGGCCTGCACCACAAAGTGCTTTTTGATACCCAGGCGCTGCTTGGTGTATTTGCTGATGGCGTAGATGTAGTTGGTCGGGTTGATGAAGTGGGTGAGCTTGTCTTCTTCACGGAAGATTGGCGCGTAGGTCGAATAGAACGCGCCCACCGAGGCACCAATCACCAGCACGCAAGCGGCGATCACCAGCAGCTTGTTGAGCAGGCCGCGAAAGAACGGCCGATAACGCACCGGCCAGCGCCAGATCAACGCCGCTGGCAGCACGCCGAGCAACAGCACGTAGGCCAGCAGCTTGCCGTTGAACAGCGCCGCAGCCTCGGCGGGATTGGTTTCGAACACGTTCTGGATCATTACCGTGTCGATGGTGATCCCGTATTCGTTCATGAAATACGCGGCGCAGGCCGAGAGCAGGGCGACCACGCTCAGCGCCGGTTTCAGCGTCCAGCGAAACGAAACGAGGGTCAGCAACAGCGTGATCGCCGCCCACAGGAACAGCCCGAACGAGGCGAAAAACGCCAGTTTGTGCGCGCCTTGCAGGGTGATCAGATTACCCAACGCCTTCCAGGTCGCCAGGTTGTACAGCGCCACCAGTGCCAGGGAAAACAGCAGCACCAGACGGGTTGAAGTGATGGACGGTAAACGCAGTCCTTTGCCCAAAGCCATTACCAACATTCCTCCAGCAGAATAGAAAACACACGCGGTTACGCGCGTAACTGTAGAAGAACAATAGTAAAAAATCCGTAAACATCTCGTAACAAACACCCGACTCCCTGTAGGAGCTGCCGAAGGCTGCGATCTTTTGATCTTGCTTTATAAAATCAAAATCAAAAGATCGCAGCCTGCGGCAGCTCCTACACAAGGTGGGGAGTCAGAAGGATTTGCTCAGGCTGGCGACCACCGTTGCGGTGCAAACATCCTTGAATCCCCAGTTGCTCAGGCATTGGCTCTGCGACAGATCGGTATCGATATAGCTCAGGCCCAACACCACCCCGGCCACGTTGTGGGTCAGCTTAACCTCCCATTCACGGTAACTGTCCTCGCCATGCCCGGACGCCGAGTACAGGTGCGGGTCCTTGAAGTCCATGTTGCCGTAACGCAGCTTCAGGCCGGAATCGAACGGCAACTCGGTTTCATAACCGACGTAGGTGTAGAGCGAGCTCTGCTTGCTGTCGATTCCCGGCGCATCGCTGGAGTAATACGCCGCCAGCTTCACCCCATAGACGCCGAGAATCCCGTAGACCTCGCTCTGGTTGAACTGGCTTTCCCTGGGGTAGGCGTACTTGAGGTAACCCAGATCGAGGCTGACATCCTCGGTGGCCTGCCACAGCCAGCCGGCGTAGTAATCGACTTCCTGCCGGGTTTTCAGACCACCGCCGAAATCGACGTTGGAACTCCAGGCCCCCACGTACAAACCGCTGCTGTGGGTCAGGGTCAGACCAGCCTGCACAGCCGGGTCATTTTGGGTTTGCGAGATGCCGCGGGTGCGGTAGTCGCTGGCCAGGGTCAGATCGACCAGCACGGCGAAATCGTCGCTCAGGGGGATCGCGTAACTGCTCAAGGGCAGCAGGCTCAAGGAACTCAGGGCGAGCAAGGGCAAGGCTTTCATGTGAAGTCCCGGTGTTGTGATTATTTTTGGGCAGTACGAAAACTGTGGAGGGAATGCCATCCCAAGCATCCACACAAACCTTGTGGGAGCGAGCTTGCTCGCGAAAGCGGTGGGTCAGTCAGTGAAGATGTTGAATGGACTGGCCTCTTCGCGAGCAAGCTCGCTCCCACAGGGTGGGTTCGGTGTTGTTATTGGGTGGCGGTGTAGACCTGACGCCCACCAAACCAGGTCTGCAGTACCTGGGTGTCATGCAGGGCTTTTTCGTCGACGCTGAACACGTCGCGGTCGACCACGATGAAATCGGCCTGTTTGCCCGGCGTCAGCGAGCCGATCTGCTGGTCGAGGCCGATGGTCCGCGCCGCGTTGGCGGTATAGGCGTAAAACATGGTTTCGCGATCCAGACGCTCGTCGGCATTCAGCACGCCCAGCGGCCCGACGCGGGTGATGGCCTGGGCCATGGCGTTGAACGGGTTGGGTGACGACACCGGCCAGTCGCTGGCACCGGCAATCGTCGCGCCCTGTTTCAGTAGCGAGTGCGCCGGGTATTGATAACGGAAGGCGAGGGCGCTGACGTAGGGCTTGATCATGTCGGTGGTGTAGTCGTCGGCGCTGGCCCACAGCAGTTGCATCGAAGCGATCACGTTCAGCGGCTTGAAGCGGGCGAACTCTTTCGGGTTGACCATCTGCAGGTGGGTGATCGAGTGAGTGATGCCGCTCTGCCGATCCTTGCGCGCGCGTTCGATACCGTTCAGCGATTCACGCACCGCGCGGTCGCCGATGGCATGAATGTGCACCAGCCAGCCGCGCTGGTCGATGGCGCTGACCAGTTCGCCGAAATGCTCTGGATCGATCAGCAGCTCACCCTGTTTGTGCGAATTGCTGTATGGGTCGATCATCGCTGCGCTCTGCGCCGGGTACTCGATCACGCCGTCGGCGAAGATCTTGATCCCGGGCAGGCTCAGGTTGGGGATGCCCTGAAACTGCTGGCGCACCTTATCCAGTGTGTCGAGGTCGGCGGGCAGGCTTTTCGGGTTGGCCACCAGCAGCGCGGCGACATGCACGCTCATGTCGCCACTGGCCGACAACGCTTTGTAGGCCGGCAGCACGCCGACGGTTTTCTCGGTGGGTTTGAGCGCGAACACAGCCTCGCCCGGCGCGGCGTTGGCGGCGGGGTCCATCCACGCGGTGATGCCGAGGCTGTTGTTGAAACGCACGGCGGATTTGGCAGCGTTGAGCATGTCGGCAGGGCTTGGCACCGGCATTTTTGCGGCGACCCGATCCCAACCGGCATCGACCACAAAGCCATTGGGCTCGCCGCTTGGCAGTTTGCCGATGGTGTCTTTTTCCGCGTTGGGCAGGTTCTTGAGCAGCGCCGCGTCGATGCCGGCGCGCTTGAGCATCACGTTGTTGGCCCACGCGGTGTGGTGATCGCTGCCGATGAACACCACCGGCACGTCGGCCCATTCGCCCTGGTTGAAGGTCTTGCCCAGCGCCTCGGCCTGCGCCCAGTACGCCGAACTCATGCCGGCGATGCTCAGCACGTCGCCGTGCTTCGCTTTGCCGTCGTCACGCCAGGCGCGCAGACGCTTTTGCAATTCATCGAGGGCGACGACTTCGTCTTCCATGTTGGCCGAGACCATTTCCAGTCCGCCGAAAATTGCGTGGGAGTGGCTGTCGATCAAGCCTGGCATCAGCGTCTTGCCGCCGAGGTCGATCACTTGGGTGCCAGGCTCGATCAGTGCCTTGATCTGCGCATCGGTGCCGACTTTCAGCACCTTGCCGTTTTCCACGGCCAGCGCCTGCACCTTGGGTTGCGAGCGGTCGGCGGTGAAAATCTTGCCGTTGACCAGTACCAGATCGGTGGCGGCCATGGCTTCCATCGAGGCAAAACTTATAGCGCTCACCAGCAGGCTCGGGATGAATCTTTTCATTGAAGATTTCCTTGTTATTGCGTCTGATGGCCAGATTAGTGGCTGATACTGGCCGACAGAACGCCTTCCTCACGAAAAACGTTTTTGCCTGAATGGAAAAAGCATGGACAAGCTGGGTGCACTGAAAATGTTCGTAGTCACCGCGCAACTCGGCAGTTTCAGTCGCGCGGCCGAGCAACTGGGCAAGACCCCGTCGGCCCTGACCAAAGCGGTCAATCACCTGGAGTCGGAACTCGGCGCACGGTTGTTCGAGCGCAGTACGCGGCGGATCCTGTTGACCGAAATCGGCCGGGTGTACCTGGAAACCGCACGGCTGGTGCTGCAGCGACTGGAGGAGGCCAGCGAGGAAATCGAGCAGTTACAGCACGGTCTGCGCGGCAGCCTGAAAATCACCGCACCGCTGGCGTACGGGCGGGCGTTTCTCGATCAGGTGTGCGACGGCTTTTTGCAGCAATACCCGCAGATCAGCCTGCAAGTGGACCTGTGCGACGCGTTCGTCAATCTGCTGGAAAGCGGCTACGACCTGGCCTTGCGTGAGGGCCATGACGACTTGCCGGGGCTGATCGCCCGCGTGGTCGGCAGCAATCGCCTGGCCTTGTGCGGCAGCCCGGAGTATCTGGCGCGCAAGGGTTTTCCGGTCACCCCGCAGACCCTCGAACAGCATGAATGGCTGCTGTATCAGCACCCGTTGCTCAGCCGCGAGTTCTGGTGGGCCGAGCGCGACGGCCAGCGCCTGAGCCTGGCACAGCCATCGGCACCGCGCTTGCGCAGCGATAATTACGACCTGCTGTTGGCCGGTGCCCTGGCCGGACGCGGCTTGCTGCACACACCGCTGTGGAGCGCCGCGCCGTACATTGCCGACGGGCGTCTGGTGCGGGTCATGGCTGACTATGAAATCGACCCTGACACCTTCGGCCCGCACATCCTCGCGGTGTACCCGAGCCATCGGCGGGCCACGGCCAAGGTCGTCGCATTCATCGATTACATCGCCGCCTTCCTCGCCGAACGCGGCCTCAACTGACACCCCGTTCCCTGTAGGAGCTGCCGAAGGCTGCGATCTTTAAAAAGATCAAAAGATCGCAGCCTGCGGCAGCTCCTACACGGTTCCGAGTCATGTTCTTTGTAGGAGCTGACGAGTGAAACGAGGCTGCGATCTTTTGATTTTTGTGGAAGGTCGGTTTGGGCCGACTGGCGGTGCTTGTCAGTAAAATCCCACAGGAGTACAAATGTACTCCATGACGAACCTGACTCCCCGCCGTACCGCCATCCTGACCTTTATCCGCGAACGCATCGCCGAACACGGTCAGCCCCCAAGCCTCGCTGAAATCAGCGAGGCTTTTGGTTTTGCCTCGCGCAGCGTGGCGCGCAAGCATGTGCTGGCGCTCACCGAAGCCGGGTTTATCGAGGTCAATCCGCACCAGGCCCGGGGCATTCGCCTGCTCGGGCAACCGCCGCGCCCGGAGTTGCTGGATATTCCCGTGCTCGGCCGGGTCGCTGCCGGTGCGCCGATCGGTGCCGATGCCGACATCCATAACCGCTTGATGCTTGATCCCGCGCTGTTCTCCCGTGCGCCCGACTACATGTTGCGGGTGCAGGGCGACTCGATGATCGAGGACGGCATTCTCGACGGTGATCTGGTGGGAGTGAAGCGTAATCCCGAGGCGCTCAACGGCCAGATCGTGGTGGCGCGACTCGATGGTGAGGTGACGATCAAACGCTTCGAGCGTGTCGGCGCTACGGTGCGCCTGCTGCCGCGCAACCCGGCGTACCAGCCGATTGTCGTGCGCGATGATCAGGATCTGGCCATCGAAGGGGTGTTCTGCGGTCTGGTGAGGCAAGGCTGATGGGCGCCGTCGTTGCACTCGATACGCTGTTCAATGGCGGCCAGGTCTGGAAGGGCCGGCCTGCGCCGCCGGCGGCCAGCCCGCAACCCACCGGGCATGCCGCGCTCGATGCGGCGTTGCCCAGCGGCGGCTGGCCGGAAGCGGCGCTGAGCGAAATCCTCCTGGCCGGCCCCGGGGTCGGCGAGCTGCAACTGGTGTGGCCGACCCTGGCGCGGTTGTCGGCGGCGGGCGAGCGCATCGTGCTGGTGGCGCCACCGTTCGTGCCGTACCCGCAGGCGTGGGCGAACGCCGGGGTCGATCTGCGCCAGTTGTCGGTGATCCAGGCCAGCGAACGCGATGCCTTGTGGGCGGCGGAACAATGCCTGCGTTCCGGCAGTTGCGGCGCGGTGCTGTGCTGGCCGCACAAGGCCGATGACCGCGCGTTGCGACGTTTGCAGGTGGCAGCGGAAACCGGCCAGACCCTGGCGTTTGCCTGGCGCCCGCTGAGCGAGGCGATCAACCCGTCGCCGGCGGCGCTACGCATTGCCATCGATGCCAGACCGGCCCAGTTGCGCGTGCTCAAATGCCGCGGCGGGCTGGCGCGCACGGCGCCGATTGCGTTTGCCGTGGGGCACTGAGGTCGTCATGCGCTGGGTGTGTATTCTGTTCCCGCAATTGGCCCTCGACGCGGTGCTGCGTCAGCGTGCCGATCCCGCTGAGCCGTTGGTGCTGCTCAGCGGCCCGGCCCAGCGCCGAGTGCTGCAAGCGGTCAATCCGGCGGCACGTCAACTGGGCCTGCGCGCCGGCCAGTCGATGACTGCCGCCCAAGCCCTGAGCAAAGGCTTTGCCACTGCCGATTACGACCTGGCCGAGGTCGAACACTGGCAACAGTTTCTCGCCGCGTGGGCCTATCGCTTCAGCGCGCAGGTCAGCGTGCATTACCCGCGTACCGTGGTGTTCGAGATCGAATCCAGCCTGGGCCTGTTTGGTTCGTGGGCGCAGTTCGAAGCGCGCCTGCGCAAGGAGCTGACCGAGCTGGGCTTCCGCCATCGCATTGTCGCCGCACCGAATCCGGTGGCGGCGCGGGTGCTGGCCAACGCCTACGACGGTCTCGTCGTACCGGACGGCGAAGCCCTGCAACATCATCTCGGGCAGTTGCCCGTCGACCGTGTCGGGCTGGAGCCGCAGGTCGCCACCGCGCTGACGCGCATGGGCCTGCGCAACCTGAACCAGCTGCAGAGCCTGCCGCGTCAGGCCCTGGCCCGGCGTTTTGAAGCCTCAATGCTCAAGCATCTCGATACGTTGTTCGGGGCACGGCCGCTGGCCTTGGCCTTCTATCTACCGCCGGATCGCTTCGATGTGCGCATCGAACTGAATTTCGACGTGCAATCCCATCAGGCGCTGCTGTTTCCGTTACGCCGCTTGACCGCTGACCTGTCGGCATTCCTCTGCGGACGTGACAGCGGCGTGCAGCGTTTCGACCTGCATCTGGAGCACGCCGGGCTGCCGGATACGCTGATCAAGGTCGGCCTGCTCAGCGCCGAGCGCGACCCGGCGATGCTCTTCGAACTGGCCCGTGGGCGACTGGAGCAAGTCCAGGTCGAGGCCCCGGTGCGTGGTTTTCGCCTGCGCGCCGAAGACCTGCCGAGTTTCGTGCCGCAGTTTCAGGAACTGTTCGATGATCGTCCGCAACAGACTTTGCCCTGGGAGCAATTGCGCGAACGCCTGCGCGCACGGCTCGGCGATGACGCGGTGCAGGGCCTGCGCTTTCAGGCCGACCATCGCCCCGAATGTGCCTGGCAGAACGGCGTCGACAAGCAGCGTTGCAGCGGATTGCCGAGCGTGCAGCGTCCGGGCTGGCTGCTCGGCGAACCGCAAAGTGTGCCGGAAGGTTCGGCGCGAATCCTCATGGGCCCGGAACGTATCGAGTCCGGCTGGTGGGACGGTGACGATGTGCGCCGCGATTACTACCTGATCCAGAACCGCGCCGGTCAGCAGGGCTGGGCCTATCGGGCCGTGGGCGAGGGCGGTCCGTTGTGGCTGCAGGGCTGGTTTGCATGAGCGATGGTTATGCCGAGCTGCATTGCCTGTCGAACTTCAGTTTCCAGCGCGGAGCCTCCAGTGCCCTGGAGCTGTTTCAGCGGGCGAAAAAACACGGCTATCAGGCGCTGGCGATCACTGACGAATGCACCCTGGCCGGGATCGTCCGCGCCTGGCAAGCGGCGAAATCAGTGGAGCTGCCGTTGGTCATCGGCAGCGAAATACGCATCGACAACGGCCCTAAACTGCTGTTGCTGGTGGAGAATCTGGCGGGCTATCAGGCCTTGTGCGGCTTGATCACTCAGGCCCGGCGGCGTACGCAGAAAGGCCAGTACCAGGTGCTGCGCGAGGATTTCAGCGAGCCGTTGCCGGGATTGTTCATTGTGTGGGTGCCGGACAGTATCGATGACGTGCAAGAGGGGCGCTGGCTGAAGCAGACCTTCAGCGAGCGCCTGTATCTGGCGGTGCAGCTGCATCGCGGGCAGGACGACCGGCGGCGGCTGACGGCCCTGTCGAGTCTGGCCGAGCAGTTGCAGATTGTCGCCGTGGCCAGCGGCGATGTGCACATGCACGCCCGTGGCCGGCGCGCCCTGCAGGACACCATGACCGCGATCCGCCATCACGTGCCGGTGGCCGAAGCCGGGTTGCGCCTGCACCCCAACGGCGAGCGGCACTTGCGCAGCCTCGACGTGTTGCGCGAGTTGTACCCGCAAGCGTTGCTCGACGCCTCGGTGCAACTGGCCCGGCGTTGCACTTTCGAGCTGGGCGAGTTGCGCTATCAATATCCGAAGGAGCTGGTGCCAGAGGGGCACACCGGCAGTTCCTGGTTGCGCCAACTGACTGAAGAAGGCATTGCCTGGCGCTGGCCTAAA
The DNA here is from genome assembly GCF_044753325.1 of Pseudomonas sp. NPDC088414. Taxonomy (NCBI): domain Bacteria; kingdom Pseudomonadati; phylum Pseudomonadota; class Gammaproteobacteria; order Pseudomonadales; family Pseudomonadaceae; genus Pseudomonas; species Pseudomonas sp. NPDC088414. The sequence goes on from NZ_JBIVMY010000001.1 coordinate 116,081, forward strand.
GGGCCACAGGCCAAAGTGCTCAAGCAAATCGACGACGAACTGAAGCTGATCGCCGAACTCGGCTACGAAAGCTACTTCCTCACCGTGCACGACGTGGTGCGCTTCGCCCGCCAGCAAAAAATCCTTTGTCAGGGCCGTGGTTCGGCGGCCAACTCGGCGGTGTGTTTTGCCCTGGGCATCACTGAGATCGACCCGGACCGCACCACGCTGCTGTTCGAGCGTTTCATGTCGAAGGAGCGCAACGAGCCGCCGGACATCGACGTCGACTTCGAGCACGAGCGCCGCGAAGAAGTCCTGCAATACGTGTTTCGCCGATATGGCCGGCGGCGTGCGGCGCTGACGGCGGTGGTCAGCACCTACCACGCCGCCGGTGCGGTGCGTGACGTGGCCAAGGCCCTTGGACTGCCGCCGGATCAGATCAATGCACTGGCCGAATGCTGCGGTCACTGGAGCGATGAAACGCCGCCGCTGGCGCGCTTGCTCGAAGGCGGCTTCGACCCCGACAGCCCGCTGCTGCGTCGGGTGCTGAGCCTGACCGGGCAACTGATCGGCTTCCCCCGGCATCTGTCGCAGCACCCCGGCGGTTTTGTGATTTCCGAGCAGCCGCTGGACACCCTGGTGCCGGTGGAAAACGCGGCCATGGCCGAGCGCACGATCATTCAGTGGGACAAGGACGACCTCGATGCGGTCGGCCTGCTCAAGGTCGATATCCTCGCCCTCGGCATGCTCAGTGCGATCCGTCGCTGCTTCGACTTGCTGCGCCGTCACCGGCATCAGGATCTGAGCCTGGCGACGATTCCCGCCGAAGACAAACCGACCTACGAGATGATCAGCCGCGCCGACACCATCGGCGTGTTCCAGATCGAATCCCGGGCGCAGATGTCAATGCTGCCGCGGCTGAAACCGGCAAAGTTCTACGATCTGGTGATCGAAGTGGCGATCGTCCGTCCGGGGCCGATTCAGGGCGGCATGGTTCATCCGTACCTGCGCCGCCGCAACAAGGAAGAGCCGGAAACCTATCCCTCGCCGGAGCTGGAAGTGGTGCTCAAGCGCACCCTCGGTGTGCCGCTGTTTCAGGAGCAGGTGATGCAGATCGCCATTGTCGCCGCCGACTACAGCCCCGGCGAGGCCGATCAGTTGCGCCGCTCGATGGCCGCGTGGAAACGCCACGGCGGGCTGGAACCGCACAAGGCACGGTTGGCCGCCGGCATGAAGAAAAACGGCTACAGCGAGGCATTCGCCGCGCAGATTTTCGAGCAGATCAAGGGCTTCGGCAGCTATGGTTTTCCCGAATCCCACGCCGCCAGTTTCGCCTTGCTGACCTACGCCAGTTGCTGGCTCAAGTGCCACGAACCGGCAGCGTTCGCCTGTGCGCTGATCAACAGTTGGCCGATGGGTTTTTACAGCCCGGATCAGATCCTTCAGGACGCGCGCCGCCATCAATTGCAGATCCGTCCGGTGGACGTGCGCGCCAGCGACTGGGATTGCAGCCTGGAACCGATCAGCGGCGCGCAACCGGCAATCCGCATGGGGCTGCGGATGATCAAGGGTTTTCGCGAGGACGACGCCCGGCGCATCGAAGCGGCGCGGGCGCGCGGGGCGTTCGCCGATGTCGCCGATCTGGGCGAGCGGGCCGCGCTCGACAGTCGCGCCCAAGCGTTGCTCGCCGATTCGGGGGCGTTGCGCGGCATGGCCGGCCATCGACATCGCGCACGCTGGGAAGTGGCCGGGGTGCAGAAACAGCTGGGCCTGTTTGCCGGGTTGCCGAGTCAGGAAGAGCCGGATGTGCTGCTGCCCAAACCCAGCGTCGGCGAGGACCTGCAGGCCGATTACGCGACCATCGGCACCACGCTGGGGCCGCATCCGCTGGCGCTGCTACGCGGCGAACTCAAGGCACGGCGTTGCCGCAGCTCGCAGGAATTGCTGGACGTCGAACACGGCCGGCCAGTGAGCATCGCCGGGCTGGTCACCGGGCGTCAGCGGCCGGGCACCGCCAGCGGCGTGACCTTCGTCACCCTCGAAGACGAGTTCGGCAACGTCAACGTGGTGGTCTGGCGCGATCTGGCCGAGCGTCAGCGCCAGGTGCTGGTCGGCTCGCAACTGCTCAAGGTCGATGGCCGCTGGGAGCGCGAAGGCGAAGTCCGGCACCTGATCGCCGGGCGATTGAGCGACCTGAGTCCGCTGCTCGACGGCATCCGCGTGCAGAGCCGCGACTTCCACTAACACCGATCCCCCCTGTAGGAGCTGCCGAAGGCTGCGATCTTTTGACTTGGATTTTTAAAAGCAAGATCAAAAGATCGCAGCCTTCGGCAGCTCCTACACGGGGGGATTTGCGGTGTTCAGATCAGCCAATTCATTGGCGTCAAAAAAATCTGTCGCGAATGATGGCACTTTGTCATAATGCCGCCCCTTTTCCGCTCCCCACTGCCTTGCCGTGCCGGGACACACCGTTTTTTTCAGAAGGAATGCACAGTGAGAATGATCTCCCGGATGTTGGTCTCAGGCGTTGCGATTGCCGTGCTCGGCACCCTCGCCAGCTCCCTTGCCGGGTGCGCCACCGAAAGCTCCCGCGCGCTGCCGGTGGCCAAGGTCGAGAGCGCCACGCAAGTCTGGACCGGCGCTCGTGTGCCGATGGCGGTGGGCAAATTCGATAACCGCTCCAGCTACATGCGCGGGATCTTCTCCGATGGTGTCGATCGTCTCGGCGGCCAGGCCAAGACCATCCTGATCACTCACTTGCAGCAGACCAACCGTTTCTCGGTACTGGATCGCGACAACATGGGCGAGATCCAGCAGGAAGCCGCAATCAAGGGCCAGGCCCAACGCCTCAAGGGCGCCGATTACGTGGTCACCGGTGACGTCACCGAGTTCGGCCGCAAGGAAACCGGCGACCATCAGCTGTTCGGCATTCTCGGCCGGGGCAAGACCCAGGTCGCCTACGCCAAGGTCAACCTGAACATCGTCAACATCAGCACTTCCGAAGTGGTGTATTCGACTCAGGGCGCTGGCGAATACGCCTTGTCCAACCGCGAAATCATCGGCTTCGGCGGCACCGCTGCGTACGACTCCACCCTCAACGGCAAAGTCCTCGATCTGGCCATGCGCGAGGCGATCAATCGTCTGGTCGATGGCATGAACGCCGGTGCCTGGAAACCGGCTAACTGATCGCTATTCATTGCAAGGAGCAACACCCATGAATCTGACTTTGTCGCGGTCGCTGCTGGCCCTGACGCTGGCCGCGAGCGCCTTGCTGGCCGGTTGCAGCAGCCCGAAAACCCTGTACCAGTGGGAAGACTACCAACCGCAGGTCTACGAATACTTCAAAGGCGAAGAGCCGAAAGAAGCCCAGGCTGAAGTGCTGGAGCGCGACCTGCAGAAGATCCGTTCCACCGGCAAGGCTGTGCCGCCGGGCTACCACGCGCACCTGGGTCTGCTGTACCTGAGCATGGGCAAGGACGATCAGATGGTGCAGCAGTTCCGCACCGAGAAAGCGCTGTTCCCCGAGTCCGGCCCGTACATGGATTTTCTGCTTAAAAACGCCAAGACCGGAGACGCCCAATGATTTCGCGCACCCTGAAACTGCTGGCGGCCGGTCTGGCCCTGACCGTACTCGGTGGCTGCGTCGCGCCGAAAACCGTCGACTATTCAGCGTACAAACAGGCACGGCCGAAGACCATTCTGGTGCTGCCGCCGCTCAATACCTCACCGGATGTGAAGGCTTCGTACAGCCTGTTGTCGCAGGTGACGTTCCCGCTGGCCGAAGCCGGTTACTACGTGCTGCCGATCGCTCTGGTGGACGAAACCTTCCGCCAGAACGGCCTGACCACTCCGGATGACATTCATCAGGCGCCGGCCAACAAGCTCAAGGAAATCTTCGGCGCCGACGCTGCGCTGTACATCACCGTGACCGAGTACGGTACGCGCTACATGGTGATCAGCAGCGAAACCGCGGTAACCGCCACTGCCAAACTGGTAGACCTGAAATCCGGCACCACGCTGTGGACCGGTTCGGCGCGGGCGTCGAGCGAAGAGGGCGGCAACAACAGCGGTGGCGGCCTGATCGGCATGCTGATCACTGCCGCGGTGAAGCAGGTGATCAACAGTTCCACCGACGCCGGATACCCGATTGCCGGTGTGGCGAGCAATCGCCTGTTGTCGGCGGGGCAGCACGCCGGCTTGCTGTATGGCCCGCGTTCGCCGAAATACGGTACCGACTGAACCCTTGAGGCAGTGATGCCTCTGTGGCGAGGGAGCTTGCTCCCGCTGGGATGCGCAGCGGCCCCAAATCCGACAGCGCGATGAGTCTGACTCACCGCGTCGTTTGGGTTTACGACTGCTGCGCAGCCGAGCGGGAGCAAGCTCCCTCGCCACAGGTTTCGCAATACAGGTTTATTTGGGCTCTGGCCAAAACCGTTCGCCACCCCCCGGCGCCTCCGTCCACGCTTGCAACGAGCGGGTCGGCAAGTCGAAGTAATCCCGGGTCCGTGCATAACCATGGCCGCCCATGCGCCCGATCGCATCCAGGCCCAACTGATCGATGTACAGCGTCTGTGGATCGATCAGCTCGTCGCGCACATGCGCCATCAGCACCTCGCCAAAAATGATCTCCCGCGACTGACCGATGTTCAGCGCCATCATCCGTCGACACTCCAGCGCCACCGGTGCCTCGCCGATGCGCGGGCATTTGACTGCCGTGCCAGGGATTGCCGTGAGGCCGGCGGCGGTGAGTTCATCAAAGCCCGGAGCGAACGGCACGGCGCAGACGTTCATCGCTTCCACCAGCGCATCGCTGACGATGTTCACCGTGAATTCCTGATTGAGTTGGATATTGCGCGTGGTGTCCTTGGGGCTTTGGTCGCCGTAGTTTTCCACGCCGAGGGCAAGGATCGGCGGGTCGGCGGACAGCGCGTTGAAGAAGCTGAACGGTGCGGCATTGACCCGGCCCTCACCGTCGATGGTGGTGACCAGGGCAATCGGGCGTGGCACCACGCTGCCGATCAGGATCTTGTATTTTTCCCGGGGGCTGAGCTGGCTGAAGTCGAAGCTGTGCATGGCAGATATCTCTAAAGAAGTGGATCGATTGCGCTCAATGGCGCTTCGGCGCTGTAGTCGTCAGCGAACGGGATGGCCGGCTGGAACAGGGTCTTCCAGTCCGGGCGGGCAAAGGCCCGCTCGCTGTGGCTGCGCATGAGTTTTTCGTATTGGCGCTGGGCCTGGCGTTGCAGGGCGGGGTAGTCGACGCCATTGACCTGACCGTCGTGCATCACGCAGCGACCGTCGATGTAACTGGCGATGCAATCGTCGCCGCGTCCGGCCAGCAGCAGGTTTTTCAAGGGATCGAACAGCGGCCCCAGATGCAGGCCGCGCAGGCTGAACACGGTGATGTCCGCCTTGGCGCCGGGGGCCAGACGTCCAAGGTCATCGCGGCCCAAAGCCCTGGCGCCGCCAAGGGTGGCGGCGTTGTACAGATCGAGGCTGCTGGTCAGCGAAGCATCACCTTCCATCAGCCGGGCGATGCTCAAACCATGACGCATGTTGTCCAGCAAATCCGCCGGCCAGGTGTCGGTGCCGAGGGCGAAGTTGATGCCCTTGGCCCGGTAGCGCCCGAACGAGTTCAGCGCCTCGCCATCCCGGGCGAACACCAGCGGGCAATGCACCAGGCTGGCGCCAGCGTCGATCACCCGTTGCAGATCGTCGTCACCACGGGTGTAGATGCCGTGGGGCAACAGGCTGCGCGGCGTCAGCAAGTCCAGTTGTTGCAGCCAGCCCAGCGGTGAAGTGCCGCGCAACTGCTCGACCATTGCCACTTCGCTGCGCGCCTGGCAGCAATGCAGGCGCATTGGCGCATGCAGCTCGCGACTCAACGCCGAGGTGCGTTGCAGCAGCGCCGGGGTGCAGGTCTGGATGCGATCGGGCAACAGCGCGCCGCGAATCAATCCGTTGTGCGCACCGTCGAAATCCTTGAAGAAGCGTTCAGCCGCCGCAAGCCCGGCCAGACCTCGTTCTTCATCCCAGTGATGGGCGAGTGTGCCGTCGGCGCGCCAGTAGCTCATGCCGCTCATGTAGCAAGGCCCGAGGTAGGTACGCAGGCCGAGTTCGCCGGCAACGCCTGCGACGGCGGCAAACTCGGCGTAGGTCTCGGCCCATTCGCGGTAGTACATCGAGGTGATCGGCATCGCCGTGGTGATGCCGTTGCGGATCAACTGAGTGAAGGCGTAGCGGTATTTGAAGATTTCTTCTTCGGGGCTGTAGGTCTCACGCGGGCCTGCAGCCAGATACTCGGCAGACCACATGCGGCCCATGCTGCGCTCGTCGCCGTTGTCGAGAGTCAGCACGGTGGAGTCGAGATCGCCGAGGGCGTCCAGATCAATGAAACCTGGGCCGATCAGCGCATTGCCGTAGTCAATCCACTGATTCACCGGCCCCTGATAGCCGCGCCCGACGAATTCGATCCGCGAGCCGGCGAACACCACTTCGCCGTCACGCCACAGCACGTGCTGCGTGCCGTCGAAGCCGACCACGCAACTGGCACGCAAGCCGATGCGTTTCACAGGCGACTGTCCAGCAGACGACCACCGCTGGCGATCAACACACCGCCGCGATAAACCTCACGCACCGGCCGCGCCACCACGGCCTCGCCAAGGGTCTCGACCGGCATCAGCAGAAAGTCCGCTGGCCGTCCGAGGTCGAAGCCGTAATCATTGATCCCCAGCGCAACAGCGCCATTGACCGTGGCCGCTTCGAACGCCGCCGCCAGTTCATCGTCCTTGGCCAGATCGAAACGAAACGCCAGCAGCATTGCCCGCTCGAGCATGTCACCGTTGCCCATTGGCGACCACGCATCACGGATACCGTCGGAGCCGAGACACACGTTGACGCCCGCTTCACGCAACGCCAGAAACGGTGGCACGGCGGTGTCGGCCGGCGCCGAACTCATCAGCGAAATGCCCAGTGCGGCGAGGCGTTCCGCCACCGGTTTGACCTGGCTCCACGGCAGCATGCCCAGGCAGTAGGCGTGGCTGATCATCACCCGGTGCTGCAGGTTGAATCGCTCGGTGTATTCGGCGATTCGCGCGATTTGCCACAGGCCCAGTTCACCTTTGTCGTGCAGGTGAATGTCGACGCCACGGCCGAACTCGGCGGCGAGTCTGAACACGAAATCCAGCTGCGCGATCGGGTCGTTGTCGATGCCGCATGGGTCGAGGCCGCCGACGTTTTCCACGCCCAGGGCCATGGCTTCGCGCATCAGTTCGGCGGTGCCGGGACGGCTGATCAGCCCGGTCTGCGGGAACACCACCAATTGCAGGTCGATCAGGTCCTTGTAGCGTTCGCGTAGATGCAGCATGGCTTCGACGTGGCGCAGGCCGAATTCGGGGTCGATGTCGACGTGACAGCGCATCGTCAGCGAGCCACGGGCGATGCAGTTTTCCAGCAGGGCACCGGCGCGTTCGGCGATGGGGGATTTTACTTCGCGGAGGATGCGACGCTCGTTGCTGATGTAGTCCTTGAGCGTCGGGCCGGCGCTGTTCGGGCGCCATGGCTGGCCGTAGAGGGTCTTGTCGAGGTGGACGTGGCTTTCCACCAGTGGCGCGGTGAGCAACTGGTTCTGACCGTTGATGTCGGTGGCGGCCAATGGGGTGTTCGAGGCCGGGCGGCGTTGGCTGAACCGGCCGTTTTCGATCAGCAGGTCTTCGGCTGGGGCGCCGTAGGGGCGGATGTTTCTGAGCCATTGTGGCTGGGTCATTGGTTTACCTCGGTTTCAGTGGTGTCTGTGCGGGCCTCTTCGCTGGCAAGCCAGCTCCCACAGGTTTAAGGGAGTGCTCAATTTCTGTGAACGACACAGGTTCTTGTGGGAGCTGGCTTGCCAGCGATGGCTGCACCTCGGTTTCAGTGGTGTCTGGGCGGGCCTCTTCGCTGGCTTGCCAGCGAAGGCCGCGCTGCGGTCTCAAGCGAAATAAGTCAGCCCTTGAGCTTCGACCAGATCCGGTCCTGCAGCTCGCGCGACTTGTTGCTGCATTCCTTTTCCGGGCGCAGGCGCGAGGCGTATTCCTCGGGCATGTTGATGGCGTCCATGACCTTCCACTTCGGGTCGAGCAACTGGTCGCTCTGGATGCCGTTGGCATAGGCGATGGCGTTGGACACGGCGGCAGCGTTTTCCGGTTTCATCATCCAGTCGATGAAGATCTTCGCGTTGCCCGGGTGCGGCGCGCTTTTCGGCACGGCGAAGTTGTCCTGAAACATCGCCACACCTTCACGCGGATAGACGTACCTGATGGTGTTCTTCTGCAAGGTGGCGCGGGCAGTGGAGCCGTTCCAGTTCTGCATCATGATCACCTCGCCCGAGGCCATGCGATCGACGGTGTTGTCGGAGCTGTACATCTTCAGGAACGGTTTCTGCTTTTGCAGCAGTTCGAGGATGCGCTTGGCGTCCTGCGGGTTTTCCGTGCACTCGTCGACGTTCAGGTAATGGCTGGCGGCGTTGATCACGCTGCTCGACGTATCCAGCGCGGCGAGCTGGCCTTGCAGTTCCTTGCGCGGTTCGAAGAACTCTTTCCACGAATCCTCCAGTTTGCCGCCGGGCACCCGCGCACTGTCGTAGGAAAAACCGGTGGTGCCCCACAGGTACGGTGCCGAGAACTTGCGACCCGGGTCGAAGCTCGGGTCGCGGAACGGACCTTTGACGTACTGGAAATTGCTCAGGGTCGGGGTGTCGATTTCCAGCAACAGATCCTGCTTGATCAGGGTTTGCATGATCGACTGCGACGGCACGATCACGTCGTACGCGGCGCCGCCGGCCTGCAATTTGGCGAGCAGGGTTTCGTTGCTGTCGTAGCCGTCCATGGTGACCTTGATCCCGGTCTCCTTTTCGAACTTGGCCAGCAGATCCACCGGGTAATAATCGGTCCAGTTATAGAAAAACAATTCCTTGGGTTCAGCGGCGTGGGCGCCGAACGCGGCGAAACAACTCAGGGCCAGACCGGATACGGCCAGACGCAGGCTTTTGACTTTCATGAGAGCGCTCCAGGTTTATGGTTGTTTGCCGCGTTGGCCCAGCCAGAAGGCCAGCACCACGAGGACGATGGAAATCACCAGCATCAGGGTCGAGATCGCGTTGATCTCGGGCGTCACGCCGGCCTTGATCGCCGAAAAGATGTACACCGGTAACGTGGTCGAACCAGGCCCGGCGACGAAGAAGGTCATGATGAAATCGTCGAGGCTGACCACGAACGCCAGCACCGAGCCGGACAACACCGCCGGCCACAGCAGCGGCAAGGTCACGCGGCGGAACACCTGCCACGGATTGGCGTACAGATCGTTGGCCGCCTCCAGCAGGCTCTTGTCCAGATCGTTGAGGCGGGCACGGATCGGCAGGTAAGCGAAGGGAATGCAGAAGCCGATGTGCGCGACGATCACCGTCAGCAACCCGAGCTTGATCCCCAGCGCCATGAACAGCAGCAAGGTCGCTACGGCGGTGACGATCTCCGGCAGGATCAGCGGCAGGTTGATTCCGCCTTCGACCATTTTCTGCCCGTAGAACGGTCGGTAGGTCGCCAGTGCCGCGAGCAGGGCAATCGCCGTAGCGCACACGGTGGCGAGGGTGGCGACAATGATCGAGTTCAGCGCTGCGGTCTGGATCGACGGGTTGGCCAGAATCCGTCCGTACCAGGCGAAGGAGAACTCGGTCCAGACCGTCGCCGAGCGGTTGGCGTTGAAGCTGTAGACGATCAGCACCAGGATCGGCAGGTACAGATAGGCGAGGATCAGCAGGCTGATTTCCCGGGTCGCCGGGAGTTTTTTCAGGTGCAGAGAGATCATGCTTGCGCTCCCCGGTTGAGGGTTTTCGCCGCGCTGCGGCTATAGAGGGCGTAGAGCACCAGTGACAGCAGCAAAATGCCCAGCAGCAGGAACGACAACGAACTGCCCAGCGGCCAGTTGCGCGCGGTGCCGAATTGCTGCTGGATCAGGTTGCCGATCATCAGGGTCTTGCCGCCGCCGAGAATCGCCGGGGTGATGAACGCGCCGAGGCTCGGCACAAACACCAGAAGCGCTCCGGCGATCACTCCGGGCATCGACAGCGGCAGGATGATCCGGCGCAGTGCATGCCAGCGGTTGGCGCCCAGGTCATACGCGGCTTCCACCAGACGCCAGTCGAGTTTTTCCAGGGTCGAGTAGATCGGCAGAATCATGAACGGCAGAAAGCTGTAGACCAGCCCGACACTCACCGCGAAGTCGTTGTAGAGCAGGGTGATGCCGCCGGCGCTCGGGAACAGTGCGTTGAGGCTCTGGGCGACCCAGCCCTGTTCGCGCAGGATGATCAGCCACGCGTAGTTGCGGATCAGCAGGTTGGTCCAGAACGGGATGGTGATCAGCAGCACCATCAGATTGCGCCGACGCGGAGTCAGGCTCGACATCCACAACGCCACCGGAAAGCCGAACAAGAAACACAACACCGTGGTGCCACCGGCCTGCAACACCGAGCGCAACAGCGCCTGGGCGTAGACCCAGTTCAGCTCCAGTTCACCGTCGAAGCCCTCCTGAAAAAACAGCTGCACGTAACTTTGCAATTGCCATTGCGCCTGCCAGTCAACGCCGCCGTAGGTGTTGCGCGGCAGCAGGCTGATGTAACCCATGATCCCCAGTGGGATGGCGATCAGGGCGAGCAGGGTCAACACCACCGGGCTGAGCAACAGCGCCCGGTTCAGAGCGGGGGAAGTGCTGCTGACGCTCATCTCAGGCCTCCATCAACAGGCAGGCGTGCGGCGGCAGGTGCACGGCGACACGTTCGCCGACGGCACGACCACGGTTCAGGCCTTCGTTGTTTTCGCGCAGCATGACTTTGACGTCGTTGTTCAACCGGCACTGGTACAGCGTGGCGGTGCCGACATACAGCACCGCCTCGATGACGCCGCGCAGGTGATGCGGCTGGCTGGCATCCACCAGTTGCGAACGCTCCGGACGGAACGCCAGTTGCACGCTGGTGCCGGCAAAGCTCTGTTGCTGACACGGAATTTCGATCGGCATGCCATTGGGCACGAAGAGTTTTTCGTTGTGCGCGCCGTGCTTGAGCTGACCGGGAAGGAAGTTGATGTCGCCGATGAATTGCGCGACGAAACGGTGTCTGGGCTGTTCGTAGATGTCGGTCGGGGTGCCGATCTGCAGGATCTTGCCGGCGGACATCACCGCGATGCGATCGGACAGGGTCAACGCTTCTTCCTGATCGTGGGTGACGAAAATGAAGGTGATCCCGGCTTCCTTCTGTACGCGCTTGAGTTCGACCTGCATTTCCTTGCGCAGCTTCAAGTCCAGCGCCGACAGCGGCTCATCCAGCAGCAGGACCTTGGGTTTCGGCGCCAACGCCCGGGCCAGAGCCACGCGTTGTTGCTGACCACCGGACAGTTCGGCCGGTTTGCGCCCGGCCAGATGCTCCATCTGCACCAATGCGAGCATTTCGTTGACCCGATCCGGAATCAACTTGCGTTCAAGACCCTGCATCTCGAGGCCGAAGGCGATATTCTGCGCGACACTCATGTGCGGAAACAGCGCGTAACTCTGGAACACCGTGTTGACCCGGCGCTTGAACGGCGGCAGATCATTGACCGGCTCGCCAGCCAGGCGAATCTCGCCTTCACTGACGTGTTCGAAACCGGCGATGGTGCGCAGCAGGGTGGTTTTACCGCAGCCCGAAGGGCCGAGCAGGGTGAAGAACTCGTTATCGGCGATATTCACCGACACATTGTCCAGGGCCGGTGCGAGGCAAGGGTCCTCGGAGTACCGTTTGGAGACGTTGCGCACTTCAATTGCTATTGGTTGACCCATAATGGTGCAATCCTCTAATTATTGTATGCAATATCTGAATGCAATTTAGAAATACCCGGATTAATCTGCGTGTGCAACCCCCTTTTTCCATGGCCAGTCATCGCCAGGGGTCGGTTGCCTGACGCTAAAGGAGTGTTGCAATGACCGAGAAAAAACTGGAAACCACGGTCGACCGCGTCTACCAAGGGGTTTACGAGGCGATCAGCAAGCGTTCGCTGCGTCCGGGGATGAAGCTGGGCGAGGCCTCATTGGCCGAACTGTTTAATGTCAGCCGTACGTCGGTGCGTGCTGCGCTCAAGCAACTGGAGGCCGACGGACTGGTCACCACCGAGCCCAATAAAGGTGCATCGGTGTCGTTGCCCAGCAATGAGGAAATCCGTTCGCTGTTCGAAACCCGGCGCCTGATCGAGATCGGCATCGTCACCGAACTGTGCCGGCGCAAGGACACCGCTGCGATGCAGGATCTGCGCGAGCATCTGTTGCTGGAAGACGAGGCCCATGCCGCTGGCGACCACGAACGGCTGATCCACCTGCTTGGCGAGTTCCACATCAAACTGGCGCGCAGCCTCAACAACCCGGTGCTGCTCGACTGGTTTCAGAAGCTGATTTCCCGTGCTTCGCTGTATGCCGCCGCGCTGGACGACGACAGCCACGAAGCCTGTCGCGACGACGAGCACCTGCGGCTGATCGAGTACATTGAGGCGGGCAACCAGAGTGCCGCCATCGAGTTGACCTGCATGCACCTGAACGGCATTGAAAAGGCCATTCTCGACGTCGCGGCGAAGATGAAAACTGGCTACCATCCGCTCAAACACCTGATCGGGGTCTGAACCCGGGCCAGGCCTGAAATCGGCTATACCTTCAATGAAACCAATGCGGTCGGCGGCGCTCGAAATACACGGGCGCCACGTTCGTCAAGCGTTGCGATTTATCGGGCAGACACCACAGGACACCGAGTCAATCGATGCAGTTTTTATCCGATAGCCACGGGTGTGACGGCTGGAAAGGCGAGATGGCCGGGCGTATCCGTGCGTTCGACTGGAGCGACACCGAACTCGGTCCGCTGCAGAACTGGCCTGCGAGCCTGTGCAGTGCGGTGCAACTGATGCTGGCGTCGCCGTTGCCGATGGTCATGCTCTGGGGCCGCGCCGGCTACATGATCTACAACGATGCCTACTCGCTGTTTGCCGGTGGTCGCCATCCCTATCTGTTGGGGGTGCCGGTGGAGCTGGGCTGGCCCGAAGTCGCCGATTTCAACCGGCATGTGGTCGACACCTGTCTGGCGGGCGGCACCTTGTCGTACCGCAACAAGGAACTGGTGCTGTTGCGCGATGGCGTGCCCGAAGATGTCTGGATGGATTTGTATTACAGCCCGGTGGCCAATGATGACGGTGTGCCGGCCGGGGTGATGGCGATGGTGGTCGAGACCACCGAGTTGGTGCGCTCCGAGCGCCTGCGTCAGGCCGCTGAAGATGCCTATCGCGCGGACAACGAACGGGTGCGTCTGGCACTGAACGCCGGGGCCTTGCTTGGCTCGTTTGTCTGGGACGTGAAGCACAATGTGCTGTCGGCGGATGAGCGTTTCGCCCGCACGTTTTCGTATCCGCCGGATCAGGACTTGAGCAATCTGCCGCAGTCCTACTGCGAAGCGCGGATCCACCCGGACGATCTGGCGTGGGTGCATGACCGGGTCAGCCAATCGGTGCAGACCGGTGAACCATACAACGCCGAGTACCGCGTGCGGCGCCCGGACGGCAGTTATCTGTGGGTGCTGGCCAGCGGTGCCTGCGAGTTCGACGAACACGGCGCAGCGTTTCGTTTCCCCGGCGTGTTGATCGACATTCACGAGCGCAAGAACGCTGAAGAATCCCTGCTCAAATTCACCCGCAATCTGGAACAGCGGGTGGCCAGTGAAGTGGGCGCGCGGCTGGCGGCGGAAGAGCAACTGCGCCAGTCGCAGAAGCTTGAAGCCATCGGCGGCCTCACTGGCGGTGTGGCCCACGACTTCAACAACCTGCTGCAGGTGATCGCTGGCAACCTGCACTTGCTGGCGCGGCATGAGCCGGACAACGCCAACGTGCAACGCCGGGTCAGCGCGTCGCTGGCGGCGGTCGAGCGTGGGGCCAAGCTGTCGTCGCAACTGCTCGCTTTTGCCCGGCGTCAGCCGTTGTCGCCGGCGGTGTGCGATCCACGGCAGATCTTCGATGGTGTCGGCGAATTGCTCCAGCGTGCGTTGGGCGAGACCATTCAGATTGATGTGCAGTTGCCGCAGGAACCGTGGCACATCAACGTCGACCGCAATCAACTGGAAAACGCCATTCTCAACCTGGCGATCAATGCCCGGGATGCGATGAAGGGCGAGGGCACGATTGTCCTCAGCGCCCTCAATACTCGGCTGGACAGCAATTTCTGCGCGGGCAAAGGCATCGTTGCCGGCGATTTCGTGCGAGTGATGGTCAGCGATTCCGGCGTCGGCATTGCGCCACAAATGCTCGAGCAGGTGTTCGAGCCGTTCTTCACCACCAAGGCCGACGGCCAGGGCACCGGGCTCGGTTTGAGCATGGTGTTCGGTTTCGTCAAACAGAGCGGCGGCCACGTCGAGATCGACAGCACCGTGGGCGAGGGCACACGGGTGCAACTGTACTTTCCGCGCAGCCTGCGACCGGTTCTCGATGAGACGCCGAGCGTCGATCCGCAACAGGGGGGCGGCCACGAGACCATTCTGGTGGTCGAGGACAACGACGCCGTGCGCGCCTCGGCGGTAGAGTTACTGCGCGAAGAAGGTTATCGCGTACTGACCGCCGGCAACGGCGACGTGGCGATGCAAATGTTGTTGGAAGGTATCGAGGTGGATCTGATTTTCACCGACGTGGTGATGCCAGGGTTGATCAAGAGCTCCGATCTGGCAGCCTGGGCCAAAGTGCAGACGCCGCCGGTGGCGGTGCTGTTCACCTCCGGCCACACCCGCGACATCATTTCACGCAACCACCAGTTGAGTCCGGACACGCACTTGCTGGGCAAACCGTATGGCCCTGAGGCGTTGCTGCAGATGATTCGCTCGGTGCTCAATGCCTAGCCGGCTAATCCCCGATTCTTTGTGGAGAGGGAGCTTGCTCCCGCTCGGCTGCGCAGCAGTCGTAAACCCGGGAACCGCGGTATACCGGCCGGGTTGATTCGTCTGGATTTTGGGCCGCTTCGCAGCCCAGCGGGAGCAAGCTCCCTCGCCACAGGTTTTGGGTTCGACTTACATTTTCCGATCAAGGCCCGCCAATGACTACCAAGCGTAATTCCAAAGCACCCGCCGGCATGGTTCGGGTGCGTGGCGCCCGGGAACACAATCTGAAGAACGTCGACGTCGATATCCCCCGCGACGCGCTGGTGGTGTTCACCGGCGTCTCCGGTTCGGGCAAGTCGTCACTGGCCTTTTCAACGTTGTACGCCGAAGCCCAGCGACGCTACTTCGAATCCGTGGCGCCGTATGCGCGGCGGCTGATCGATCAGGTCGGCGTGCCGGATGTCGATTCCATCGAAGGCCTGCCGCCCGCCGTGGCCCTGCAACAGCAGCGCGGTACGCCGAGCACGCGTTCGTCGGTGGGCAGCGTGACCACCTTGTCGAGCCTGATTCGCATGCTCTATTCCCGCGCCGGCAGTTATCCGCCGGGGCAACCGATGCTGTACGCCGAGGATTTCTCGCCGAACACCCCCCAGGGCGCGTGCCCGGAGTGCCACGGTCTGGGCCGGGTCTACGAGGTGACCGAGGCGCTGATGGTGCCTGATCCGAACCTGACCATCCGCCAACGCGCAGTGGCCTCCTGGCCGCTGGCGTGGCAGGGGCAGAACCTGCGCGACATCCTCGTGACCCTGGGCATCGACGTCGATATTCCCTGGAAGAAACTGCCGAAAAAGCAGCGTGACTGGATTCTGTTCACCGAAGAAACCCCGACCGTGCCGGTGTACGCCGGGCTGACCCCGGAGGAAACCCGGGTCGCCCTCAAGCGCAAGATGGAGCCGAGTTATCAGGGCACTTTCACCGGCGCCCGGCGTTACATCCTGCACACCTTCACTCATTCGCAAAGTGCCTTGATGAAGAAGCGCGTTTCGCAGTTCATGCTCGGCAGTCCGTGTCCGTTGTGTGATGGCAAACGCCTGAAGCGTGAAGCGTTGTCGGTGACCTTTGCCGGTTACGACATCGGTGAGCTGTCGCAGATGCCGTTGTTGCAAGTGGCCGAGGTACTGCGGCCAGTGGCGGCGGCAACCTATCTGGACCACGCCGAGGAAACCGGCGAAACCCTGAGCCATGCGCAGACCCGCGAGGCCCGCCAGCAGCGCGTGGCCCACGGTGCCAGCGGCCACACTAGTGCACCGGACGTACGCCACACGCCAAACCTGTCGCTGGAAAAACGCCTGGCAGCGCAACGGATCGCCGAGGACTTGCTGGAGCGGGTCAGCACCCTGACCGATCTGGGCCTGGGTTATCTGGCACTGGAACGCAGCACGCCGACGTTGTCCTCTGGCGAGCTGCAGCGACTGCGCCTGGCGACGCAGTTGGGTTCGCAACTGTTCGGTGTGATCTACGTGCTCGACGAGCCGTCCGCCGGTTTGCATCCGGCCGATGGCGAGGCTTTGTTCGAGGCCTTGCAGCGCTTGAAGGCCGATGGCAATACGCTGTTTGTGGTGGAGCATGATCTGGAGACCATGCGCCGTGCCGACTGGCTGATCGATGTCGGCCCGGCGGCGGGCGAGAAGGGTGGGCGGGTGTTGTACAGCGGCCCGCCGGCTGGGCTGGCAGAAATCGATGAATCGCAGACCCGCGCTTATCTGTTTGCCGAGAACCAGCGGCAGACCCGCACCGCGCGCAAGCCGAGCGGTTGGCTGAAACTTGACGGGATCAGCCGCAATAACCTGCACAACCTCAGCGCTGAATTTCCGCTGGGCTGCTTCACCTCGGTGACCGGGGTTTCCGGCTCGGGCAAGTCGAGTCTGGTCAGTCAGGCGTTGCTCGAACTGGTCGGCGCGCAGTTGGGGCGGCCGGTGGTTGAGGACGAGCCGGAAGAGCTCAGCCTCGAAGACGATGCGCCGCAGGCCAGCAGTGGTCAGGTGACGGCGGGGCTGGAGTCGATCAAACGCCTGGTGCAGGTTGATCAGAAACCCATTGGCCGCACGCCGCGTTCGAACCTGGCGACCTACACCGGGTTGTTCGACACCGTGCGCAAACTGTTCGCCGCCACACCCGAGGCGCGGGCGGCGGGGTATGACGCCGGGCAGTTCTCCTTCAACGTTGCCAAGGGCCGCTGCCCGACCTGCGAGGGTGAAGGTTTTGTCAGTGTCGACTTGCTGTTCATGCCGAGCGTGTATGCGCCGTGCCCGACCTGTCATGGCGCGCGCTACAACCCGCAGACCCTGGCGATTGTGTGGCAGGGTCTGAATATTGCGCAGGTGCTGCAACTGACCGTTGAAGAGGCGGTCGCAGTGTTCGGCGAGCAACCGGGTATTCGTCGCTCGCTGGAGGTGCTGCGTGACATCGGCCTGGGTTATCTGCGGCTCGGGCAACCGGCCACCGAGTTGTCGGGCGGCGAGGCGCAACGGATCAAACTGGCGACTGAACTGCAGCGCAATCAGCGTGGCGCGACCTTGTATGTGCTGGATGAACCGACCACCGGGCTGCATCCGCGAGACGTTGATCGGCTGCTGGAACAGCTCGATACACTGGTCACGGCCGGGCACACGGTGATCGTGGTCGAGCATGAAATGCGCGTGGTGGCACAGAGTGACTGGGTAATCGACATCGGCCCGGGGGCCGGAGATCAGGGCGGCAAAATCGTCGCCGTCGGCACCCCACAGAAAGTCGCAGCGAGCAAGAAGAGCCGCACCGCACCGTTTCTGGCGCGGGCCTTTAACCAATAACCTCGGCGTCCCGTCTGGCCCCATCGCCAGCAGGCTGGCTCCCACAGATTCTGCGGTGTGCACAGGATCGGTGATCAACACAGTTCAAGTGTGGGAGCGAGCTTGCTCGCGAAAGCGGTGTGTCAGGCAATGAAGAGGCTGGATGTACCACTGCCTTCGCGGGCAAGCCCGCTCCCACAGGTTTTATGGTGTGCACAGGGTGGGTGATGAACACAGATCCAATGTGGGAGCGAGCTTGCTCGCGAAAGCGGTGTGTCAGGCAATGAAGATGTCGGATGTACCGACGCCTTCGCGAGCAGGCTCGCTCCCACAGGTTTTTGTGGTGTTCACAGCATCTGAGGTTTGCCTCAGTCCTGTGGGAGCCAGCCTGCTGGCGATGGCGGTGTATCAGGCACCATCAAGCGTGCGGCGGACCTTGTCCAGCAGTTCGCTGATCTGGAACGGTTTGACCAGCATTTCCATGCCGCTGCCCAGAAACACCTGACGATTGATCGCGGTCTCGGCGTAACCGGTCATGAACAGAATCGGCAGGCTTTCACGCCAGCCCCGCGCCACGTCCGCCAGTTCCCGGCCGCTCATGCGCGGCAGACCGACGTCGCTCAGCAGCAGGTCGATCGTCGGGTCATTCTGCAAACGCTCCAGCGCGGTTTCGATATCCGCCGCCTGGGTGCAGCGGTAACCCGCGTCTTCCAGCACTTCGGTGACGAACATACGCACTGCCGGCATGTCTTCGACAATCAGGACATGCTCGCCGGCACCCTGCGGATCCACCTTCGGCGCCGGGATGTCGGCGCCGGTCGGATCGTTCGTCGCCGGCAGCATGATGGTCACTTCGGTGCCCCGCCGTGCCACGCTGCGGATGTGCGCATCGCCACCGGACTGGCGGGCGAAACCGTAAATCGTCGACAACCCCAGACCCGTACCCTGGCCCAGCGGTTTGGTGGTGAAGAAAGGGTCGAACACCTTGTCGATCACACTGTGCTCGATACCGGTGCCGTCATCGCGCACCGACAGCGCGACATACGCACCATCGGCCATGTTCGGGTCGCCGTGGGAATACGCCGCATAGGTGTTGACCCAGATATTGCCGCCTCGGGGCAGCGCATCCCGGGCGTTGATGACCAGATTCAGCACCGCGCTTTCCAGCTGCACGGGATCGACCAGGGCAATCGCCGGTTTGTTGGTCAGTTCAAGTTTGAGGGTGATGCGTTCGCCGATGGTGCGCATCAGCAATTCTTCCAGCGAGCGCACCTGCTCATTGATGTCCACCGGCCGGGTATCCAGTGGCTGTTGGCGGGCGAAGGCCAGCAGACGATGAGTGAGCGAAGCCGCACTCATCGCTGAATTCAGCGCTGCTTCAGCATAGAGCTGCACTTTGTCGGGCCTGGCATCGGCCATGCGTTTCTGGATCAGTTCGAGGCTGGTGATGATCCCGGTCAACAGGTTATTGAAGTCGTGGGCGATGCCGCCGGTGAGCTTGCCCAGTGCGTCCATCTTCTGCACTTGCAGCAACTGCGACTCGGCGCGCGCGCGCTCGGCGACTTCCTTGGCCAGTTGCGTGGTGGTGTCGTCCAGCTGTGCCAGGTGCGAGCGTTCGCGATGACGATGTTCGGTGACATCCTCGACGAATACCAGACTCAGCTGCGGCGTGCGGTACGGCGAAATCTGCCATTCGGTTTCGCGGATCTCGCCCTGCACGCGCATGTTCAGCGTGCCTTTCCAGCGTTCGCCATCGACCAGGCGCAGGCGCAGCTCATTGAGGATTGCGCTCTGGTTCTGGTCAAAGCATTCGCTGAGGGTGTCCAGGGTGCGGTTGTCCTGAATCATCTGCGCAAAGGCGTGGTTGCACTCGTGCACTTTGAGGTTGGCATCCAGCACGGCAATCGGCGCCGAGACATTGACGAAAATCTCGCGGAACCGGGCCTCGCTCTCGCGCAGCGCGTTTTCAGTATCACGCACCCGCAGCAGGGTGCGCAGGGTCGCCAGCAGCACGTCCGGGTCCACCGGGTGAATCAGGTAGGCATCGGCGCCAGCGTCGAGGCCGGTAATGATGTCGCCGGTCTGGATCGACGCGGCGGACACGTGGATCACCGGCAGCAACGCGGTGCGTGCATCGGCGCGCAGGATCCGCACGATATCGAAGCCGCTCATGTCCGGCAGGTTGACGTCGAGGATCAGTGCATCGAGAACCTCGCTCGCGATCAGCGCCAGGCCCTCGCTGCCAGTACCGGCTTCCAGCACCTCGTAATCATGACGCTCCAGACGCCGGCGCAAGGCGTAGCGGGTGGCGGCGTTGTCGTCGACGATCAATAGACGGATGTCACGTTTCATCGACGTTCTCCAAGGCGAGCGCCAGTGGAATGATCACGAAAAAGGTCGAGCCGACCCCAGGGGCGCTGTCCATCCCGACCTCGCCGCCGAGCAGGGCAGCGAAGCGCTTGCACAGGGACAAACCGAGGCCGGTGCCGCGCAGGCGTTTCTGCAATGGCGAGTCGACCTGCGAGAAGTCCTCGAACAATGCACCATGCAGCTCCGGTGCGATACCGATACCGGTGTCGCTGACGGCGAAGCGGACTTTGTCCGAGCCTTCCAGGCGCGCTGAGACCCGCACTTCACCACGGGTGGTGAACTTCAGCGAGTTGGAAATGAAGTTGCGCAGGATCTGCGCGAGTTTCTTGTCGTCGGTGTACAGGCGCGGCAGGCCGACAGGTTCTTCGAAGATCAGGTCCACTGCCGAAGCGTCGACAATCGGCCGGAACATCCCGCGCAGGGCGGAGAACAGGTCGAACATGTCGAACCATGCCGGAGAAATGGTGATCCGCCCGGCTTCGATCTTCGCCAGATCGAGCAAGTCATCGACCATGTCGCTGAGTTCACGCGCGGCGCTGCTGACGAACGCCACCTGCTTGTGCTGCTCGGGGCTTAGCGGGCCGTCGAGTTCGTCGGCGAGCAGGCTGTTGATGCTCAGGATCGAGCCCAGCGGGGTGCGGAACTCATGGCTCATGTACGACAGGAAGCGGCTTTTCAGGTCCGAGGCCTGCCTCAGCTCTTCGGCCTGGGTGTCGAGTTCGGCGTAGAGCGCCAGCACGCCCTGGTTGGTCTCGTCGAGTTCCTCGCGCAGGGCCGCGGTCTCGCTCTGCAATCGGGCGATCAGCGCAGCCTGTTCGGCGGCATTCAGGGGTGGCGACTCAGCCATGGGCGGCCTCCAGGGCAACGACCAGCACCGTTACATCGTCGCGCCCGCGACAGAAGTCGCGGTGCAGGACGCTGGCTATCACGGCGGGATGGCGATGCACCAGACCGGGGTAGTCTTGAAGGTTCCAACGGGACTGCAAGCCGTCGCTGTACATGATCAATAGATGTCCGTTCACGTGAGCATAGTCAAAGGGCTGGGCTTTCCGGTACTGGCCGCCGACGATGCCCGGATGCGAAGCCAGGCCTCGCGATTTGTCGGCGGCGATCAGGCAGGCACCGATATTGCCGACGCCGGTAAAGGTCAGGCTGTCGCGGGCGGCATTGAACTGCGCGAATGCGGCGGCGCCGCCACGGCTGCCGATCATGTCGCGGTGCATGTCCTCCATCAGCAGCACCGGGCTGGCGAACGGCGTCTGGGCGAACACCCGCTCGCCGGCCTTGGCCGCGCGTTCGGCATCTTCACCGTGGCCAAGACCGTCGATCACCAGTGCGCTGACGCTGGCGCCGTTGTACGCCAGATGCCAGGTGTCCCCACACGCCGGATCGTTGTGCAGCGAATGCTGGCTGACGCCGTAACGCAAGTCGGGCTGCCGGTCGCTGCGTGGATACAAACGCGCCAGCAGCACCGCGCCACGGGCGTCGGCGTGCACATCGAACACTTCGGTCTGGCGTGCCACCGCACCCAGACCGATGCCCTGGGTGCCGCCGGTGGAAAAACCGTCGGTCAGGCAGGCATCCAGGTCAAAGCCCTGGGCGCGATCGATCGCGAGCATTTCGATGCCGAATCCACCGGGACGCGGCATCAGGCGCAGGTGAAACTCGCCGCGACTGGCATGTTTGAGCACGTTACTCGCCAGTTCGGTGGCGACCAGCGCCACACGTCCGGCATCGGTTGCATCAAAGCCATGTTGCTCGGCGAGCCGTTGCGCGGTGCGCCGGGCATGGCCGATCTGGCTGCTGTCTTCGATCAACAGCACCTGGGTCAGCGACCCCGCGATATTCATGTCCATCGGGTGATCGTTATTCGGGTGCCCTTGCCGGGCTCGGTGTCCAGTTCGAACTCTTCGACCAGGCGTTTTGCCCCGGTCAGGCCCAGGCCCATACCGCTGCCGGAAGTCCAGCCGTCGGTCATCGCCAGTTTGATATCGGCAATACCGGGGCCTTCGTCACGGAACGTCAGGCGCAGACCGACCTTGTGATCTTCATCGAGAATCTGCCAGTCCATGTCGCCGCCGCCACCGTAAACCATGGTATTGCGGGCCAGTTCGCTGACCGCCGTGACCATTTTGGTCAGGTCGATCAGGCGCATCCCGCATTCGGTGGCCAGTTTGCGGGCGGTCTGGCGTGCAAGCACGACATCCTGCTCGATATGGATGGGTTGAGTACCGCTGCTGCGTACGGTCATTGCCGGTCTACTCGTTCCTGCAGCAGTTTCATCCCGCGCTCGACGTTCAGTGCGGTGCTGACACCCGGCAGGGTCAGGCCGAGTTCGACTAGGGTGATCGCCACCGCCGGCTGCATGCCGACCAGCATGGTTTCGGCGTCCATGATTTTCGACAGGCCGGAGATGGTGCTGATCATCCGGCCAATGAACGAGTCGACCATGTCCAGCGCCGAGATGTCGATCAGCACGCCACGCGCCGAGGTCTTGCTGATGCGCTCGGACAAGTCGTCCTGCAACGTGAGGGCGAGCTGGTCATGCATGTCGACCTGAATGGTGACCAGCAGGAACTTGCCCATTTGAAGAATCGGGATACGTTCCATCGGCTCAGACCGCTTTGCCGAGGCTGATGCCCAGGCGGGTGAGGGCGAGTTTCAGGGCATCGGCCAGGTTGGCCTTGGTCACCACGCCTTGCAGGTCGAGGCCCAGGTGGACGATGGTCTGGGCGATTTGCGGACGCACGCCGCTGATGATGCAGTCGGCGCCCATCAGGCGAATCGCGGTCACGGTTTTCAGCAGGTGCTGGGCCACCAGGGTGTCGACGGTCGGCACGCCGGTGATGTCGATGATGGCGATTTCCGAACCGGTGTCGACGATGCGTTGCAGCAAGGATTCCATCACCACTTGGGTACGTTGCGAATCGAGGGTGCCGATCATCGGCAGCGCGAGTACGCCGTCCCACAGTTTGACCACCGGCGTGGAGAGTTCCAGCAGTTCTTCCTGTTGGCGTTTGATCACCGCTTCACGGGACTTCTGGAAGGTGCGGATGGTGTGCATGCCGAAGGCGTCGAACAGTTCGGAAATTTCCCAGAGTTGTTCGGCGAGCAGCGCTGGCTGTTCTTTATAGTGCGCTTGCAGCAGGGCAAACAGCGGGCCCTTCAGGGCGAAGATGAAACTGGCCGTCTGTTGCGAATCCTGACCGAGCTGGGCACGGCTATGGGAGAGCTTTTCGAGGAACTGGCGGGTGGCTTCCCAACCCGGCGCATTGATGTTGGTGCCGTTGTCATCCTGCAGGCCATTTATCACCAGTTGCAGGAATTCGCTGGTCTGTTGTTGCAGGTCATGATCTTTGAGATTGCGGGTGGCGCCGCTGGCTTCCAGGCCGTTGATCCATTCGCTCAGCAGTTGGGGTTGTTTGTTTTTCATCGCATCGAATGTGCTGTTCTGCAGTGCTGCCATGTGCCTGTTGCTCCGTAGCGTATTGGGGCCGGTTCTGTAAAAAGTGACCGGTGCGAAGTCAGTGACCTTTGCCGTTCAAAATAGTTGTTCAGGTGCACAAGGATATTTTTGATCCGGCGCAAGGAATGCCCCGGTAACTCTAGTCGGCGCCCCTCGAACCAGCGATGTTTTGAACGTTGGCACCGTAGCGGCTTCGAATATACAAGGCCGGCGGGTTTGAGTCGCGCCAGCATTGAAAAACGAGGTGGCTATGAACGAGCAATCGCAACAGCAGCAGAAACCGGACGCCGAACCGATCAATCGCAACGACCCGGCCATCGACCCGCAAGTGCCGGGCCAGAGCCCGCCAACGCAACCCACGGGTGGCACCGAGCAAGCGCCAAGCGCCGATCCGGCAGTGGATCAGAAGAACAAACACACTGACAACGACAACGAGTTCAGTCCGGGGTTTGAACCTGAGCCCGATCGTCCGAAGCCCGGTGAGGAAACCGATGCCGACATCGACACCGACGGCGGTTGATCGCGCTGAAACGACAAAAGGCCGCATTCAATGAATGCGGCCTTTTGCTGTACAGCACCCGGATTATTTGCTCGGGTGTTTGGCTTGCAGCTCTTTGGCGGCAGTCAGGTGTTTTTCCAGCGCCGGGAGCATTTTCTGCGCGAAGGCTTTCAGCTCTGTAGCGCCCTTGGTCTTGTCGTCGGTCACGGTGTTGGCTTCTTTCTTGAACAGTTCGATGGTTTCTTCGTGGGCCTTGACCTGGTTGTTGGCGTAGGCCGCGTCGAAGGATTCATCGCGCATGTCGAGGATTTTTTCCTTGGCCTGCTTGACCAGGGTGGTGGAGTCCGGGACTTCGATGTCATTGGCCTTGGCAATGCTGGCCAGCTCATCGTTGGCCTTGCTGTGGTCGGTGATCATCATGTTGGCAAAAGCCTTGATGTCAGCGGACTGGCTTTTTTCCAGGGCCAGGCGGCTGGTTTCGATCTCCGCAATGCCGCCCGCTGCGGCGTTGTCGACGAAACTGTTGGAAGTGGCAGCGAAAGCACTGCCCATGCCGGCACTCAGGGCGACAGCCAGAACGAGATGACGCAGGTTGAATCCGTCCATTGGTTTTTCTCCACGCAGGTTTTTGTGAGCGTTATTCAATGGAGGGAAGGTGACGACCAAAGGTTTTATCGTATTTGCGACAGGGCGACGAACGGCCACCGCTGGTCTGACAGGAGGTCGACAGAACGGCCCGACCAAGGCCATTCTGATAACGGGCCAGCGCAATCGGTCGCGTTGGCTGCCGATCAACTGACGGAGGTGTTCCATGCCGGTGACTCATGACCTGTATCAGGATTTGAAGCTTACGAAGGAAGAGGTCCAGCAAAAACGCACCGAGGATCCATTTCTGGATGCACTGATCAACAAGTATTCCCAGGCGGACGCCGAAGTAGTCAAGGCCGAGACGGCGACCTCGGATGCACCCAGCGATGACACCCTGAAGAAACTCAAAGAGAAACGCTTGCAGGTCAAAGACAAGATCGTCGCGCAGTTGCAGGCGCGATCCTGACCGTCAGTCGCGTCACCGACCCTGGTTGGTGAATTGACTGGAACGACAGCCACCAACGGCACCTCGAATGTAAGAGCCTTCATTCAATGACTCTTTGCGAGGTGCCTCATGAACACACCCAGATTCCCCAGTGAAGAGCAGGGCGGCTTCGACCCGGTGCCCACTCACCCGGAACCCAACAGCCCGGCGCACACCACCACATTTCCCAAAGAGCCGGACGAGGATCTTCCTGAAGACGAGGATCCGGACAAGTTCGATCGATCCGGTAACTGACAGTCCGCTATCGCTGGCAAGCCAGCTCCCACAAGGTTTTGGGTGAGCCGACAGATAACGGATACCCGCAAATCCCTGTGGGAGCTGGCTTGCCAGCGATGGCGTCAGTCATTCCTGCACACATCCAGCAGGCTCACTTCAACGCCTCCGCCAACGGCAACCGCGCCATGTGCGTAGCCTTCAGCGACCCCAGATACAACCAGTCCCCATACTCGCGCGCCGTGGTAATCGGCGAGTAGTTGCCGCTGCTCGCGTCCTGCAGATTGGCGATCACCTTGCCCTCAAGATCGAGCCCCAGCACGAACCCGCGTTTTTCCACCGGTTTGGGCAAAACCGTCAGGGCGCGCACGATCATCTTGCGCAGCCACGGATGTCCGGCAGTGCCATCGAGCAAGGCACTGCGCGGCGCATAGAGCGCGACCCAGAAGCGATTGCTGCCATTGAACGCGAGGTTGTCCGGCAGGCCGGGCAGGTTGTCGATGAACAGGTCATGGGTGCCGGCCTTGGGCCCCGTCAGCCAGTAACGGCTGATGCGGTAGGCGCCGGTTTCGTTGACCAGCACATAGGCGTCATCAGGGCCGAGGGTCACGCCGTTGGCAAACTGCAGTTTGTCCAGCAGTACGCTGGTCTTGCCAGTCTGGAAGTCATAGCGCAGCAGACGTCCGTCGCCACCATGCTCGATGATCGCTTCGCCGTCATGGCCGTAGCCCCAGCGGCTGCTGGCATCGCTGAAATAGGCATAGTGACCGGACTTGTCGATGGTCACATCGTCGGTAAAGCCAAAGGGCAGGCCATTGGCCTCGGTGGTCAGCGGAATCAGCTGACCCTGGGCGTCGAGCGAGAGCAGGCCCTTGACCCCATCGGCAACCACCAGCAAACCGTTGGGATGTCGGGCCAGGCCGAGCGGCCGGCCGCCAGTGTCGCTCAGCATCTGACGTTGTTTGCCATCGAGGCTGGTGCGGATCAGTCGCCCGTCATGCAGGCCGGTGATCAGAAAGTCACCTTCCAGAAGTAATGCTTCCGGGCCATCGATGTCCCCCGGGCCAACCTGTTCCGCGGTTTTCAGGCGCTGGTTTTCCGCGTACGGCCCGGCACTCAGCGACGGTGCCACTGGTGGCTTCCACGCCACCGGCTGCACCTTGGTCGGCATCAGCAGCAGAAACGCGATGATGAGGATCGCCAGCAGTAACAGCAGGCGCTTCATGAAACGTGCCCCGTCAGCGTCAGGTGCCTGAGCGCCATGTCACGCAGCGCCTGCATCGAGGTCGCCGATTCCCGCTCAATACGGCGCTTGAGCAGCAACAGATTGGCCAGGCGCATGCCCAGCCCGTCGAACTGATAATCCAGGGTGCGCACGAAACGCGTGCCGTCGCCTCGCGCCGCGCATTCATAGGTCAGCAGCAGCGACAGGCCATGATCGCCCCGCGCCTGGGCGCACCAGCGGCGACCGGGCAGATACTCGGTGACCTCCCAGCGCAAATGGCCGGCGCGCCCGCCGGCATGAATGTCTTCTTCGAAACGCGCGCCGGCATGCAGCGGGCCTTGCGGGCCGTCGATTTTCAGCGAGGACGGGTGCCACTCGGGCCAGTGATTGACGCTGGCGGCGTAGCGGAGCACGGCGATCGGTTCGCCGGCGATATCGATCTGGTGCTGCATGCGGGTCATGGGCGATCTCGAATAGCGCAACGGGGCGGGTGGCGGCTCCCAGTACAGGGTGCCGAACAGGTAATCCATCAGCGGAAAAACGATATTGAAATTACGCTCCTGCATGCGCTCGCGGCGGTGATGCAATTCATGCAGATGACGCATCTGGCGGATCCACGGCAGGCGGGTCAGCGGATTATTCGGCGGTAGATGCTCGCAGGCGTGAAACACCTCGTAGGTCAGATAACCCAGGACCATGCAGCCGCCGAACAGCCCGGCGACATTGGCGTTGAACTGCGCGAGCAGCCACCACAGCGGCAGGGTGAAAACCAGCGTATGCACGATAATCAGCCAGGCCGGAAACAGAATCACCCGCCAGTCGCGGGCGCCGTCATACGTCATGTGGCCGGGGGTGAAAAAGCTGTGATGGTCGCCGGCATGCCGGGCGTAGAACAGCTTGGCGAAGGTCTTTTTGTGGTGGCCGAGATGGCGATGGACCATGTACACGCCAAAGTTGAACAACAGCAGGGTCAGCGGCACGCTCAGCCATTCCAGCGGCTGCACCTGATGCGTACTGCTCCAGAAAGCGCCGATCGCCAACACACCGAACAGCAGCACGAAAGCGCCGTGCAGCCACGGGTTGTACAGCGGATGAATGGCCGCGCGGTAGCGGCTGCGGAATGCCTCGGTGGTCTGCCTCACTGCGTTCACCTGCGGGTATTGTTGTTATACCCGGCAGATTAGCCGATCCGGCCGTTTGTGCAGGCCGCACCTTGAGGTCAGTTGCGCCATGCTCCGGTGTAAAGCGGCCGACTCAGCTCAACGGGTTCCAGCGTTGCGACCAGTCGTCATCGGTCTCGATCACCTGCCGCAGCAGGTCGAAGGCCTGTTGCAGCGTCGCCGAGTCGCGTTCGCGGGCGTACACCAGATAGGTTGGATAGCCGAACTCCGGGGCTTTGGTCACCGCTTCCAGTGCGCCGCTTTCCAGATAGCTGCGCACTACGCGGGTGCGGAAATAACCGCTGCCGCCATGTTCGAGGATGTATTGCAGGGCCAGCGGACCGAGGTTGAAGCTCAGCGCGGCTTTGGCCTTGTCCGGCAGGGCGGCGTCGTGCTGGCGACGGAAGTCCGGCCCCCAGTCGATGTAGACGTAGGGCTCCGGGCGGTTCGGTGCGCGCACCAGAATCAGTTTCTCTTCCAGCACCTGCTCGACTTGCAGGCCGGGCCAGTACTCCGGCTGATACACCAGCGCGGCATCGAGCACGCCAAGTTCGAGCTGGCGCAACAGGTTTTCGCCGTCACGGATTTCCATGCGCAGGGCATGGCCGGGGATGTGCTCGCGCAGTTGCGCGGCCCAGCTGAGCATCAACGGGTTGCACAGGCTGACCTCGCCGCCGATGTGCAGCACGTTGTGATAGCCGTCCAGCAACGGCAGGTCGCGCCGCGCGGCTTCCCAGGTCTGCACCAGTTGATTGGCGTAGACCACGAAGGCCTCACCATTGGCGGTCAGTTTCGCCCCGGCGCGGTTGCGCACGAACAGCGTACTGCCCAGCTGACTTTCGAGTTTCTGCACCCGGGCGGTGATCGCCGTCTGCGTGACGAACAACTTCTGCGCCGCCGCCGCGAGGCTGCCGTGGCGAACGATTTCCAGAAAGGTGCGGGCGAGGTCGATGTCCATGGGCGGGCCGGTGTCTGAGGTGCGGGCATTGTAAAGGCAAAAGCCCCTCACCCTAACCCTCTCCCGGAGGGAGAGGGGACTGATTGGGGAATATTGAAGAAATCCACCGACTTGAACGATCAGCGTTGAATCCATAATCGGCCGAGATATTCCAGGTCGATGCTGGGCGCCAGACACTTTGGTCAGTTCCCTCTCCCTTGGGAGAGGGCTAGGGTGAGGGGAAAGGCAGTCACCGCAAAATCAACTGGCCAACTCGGTCGAACGCACCCGCGCCCAGTCTTCCACCAATCGCGCCGGCGTGCCGCAGGCTTTGCGCTTGTAGACGAAGTGGCTGCACTTCTCGGCAAACTGGTTGCGGTTGTAGAGCATGTCTTCCTGCATCTCTTGCAGTTCGCTTTCCCGACATTGCTCGATCAGCACCTGATCAACCCGCAACTTGCGCTCGCGCACGGCGGCGTAGGTCGGATCGGTCAGTGCCGCGTTGGCCCGTTGCAACAACCACAAGGAAAACTCATCCGGGCAGCGCGGGCCGATTTCCTGGACCATGCCCAGTTGCAGCGCTTGCGTCGCGCTGACCGGCAGACAAGCCTGAGTCAGTTGCTCGGCCATCGCCGGGCCCACCGCACGCGGCAAGCTGTAGGTCCAGTATTCCGAGCCATACAGGCCCATGCTCTTGTAATGCGGATTGAGCACGATGTCGGCCCGGGCAAACACGATGTCGGCAGCCAGTGCGAGCATCACGCCGCCAGCCCCGGCATTGCCGGTCAC
Source organism: Pseudomonas sp. NPDC088414 (assembly GCF_044753325.1). Lineage (NCBI taxonomy): Bacteria > Pseudomonadati > Pseudomonadota > Gammaproteobacteria > Pseudomonadales > Pseudomonadaceae > Pseudomonas > Pseudomonas sp. NPDC088414. Next base: position 145,533 of record NZ_JBIVMY010000001.1, read on the forward strand.
GCCGCTGACCACCAGTTGCCGGGCGCTGAGCAGTTCGGCGCAGACATCGTCGATCGCCTGAATATTCGCCCACGCTTCGGCGCCCGGGTCCTGCGCCGCCTGGATCACGTTCAGGTGCACACCGTTGGAAAAACTGCCGCGTCCGCCCTTGATCAGCAACACGCGGGTGTCCCGAGACTTGGCCCAGCGCAGCGCTTCAACCAAGCGCTGGCACTGTTCGGTGCTCATCGCACCGTTGTAGAACTCGAAGGTCAGCTCGCCAACATGCCCGGATTCGCGGTAGCGGATCGGCTGATACGCCTCGTCGTTGAATGGCTCGCTGGCGATCGACCAGTCGAGAGTCGGCACATCGGCCAATTGTCCGGCCAGCACATGCCGCGCCGGTTGCTTGAAGGTCTCTTCGCCGGGCAGTGGTTTGCGCCGCAGCGAGCCGATCCACAGGCTGTGATCGCCGGTCGCCACCAGCACCGCGTCGTCATGCACCGCGAGGATCTTGCCGGGAATGCCGGTGCGTTGATCAAGGTGCGCGTCGTACACGTAATACTGCCCGCCAGCCAGACTCGCCAGAACCCCGGGCTGACCATCAGCAGCATCGATGCAGCGTTTGATGAAGCGCGAGCAGTCGTGCCAGCTGAAGGTGCGGTCGTCCTGCTTCATGTTCGGTTGCAAGCGGCCGCGAACTTTGGGGTCGGTGTAATCCAGTGCGACTGGTTGCACGCCGTCGATGAATTTCTCGACCACTTCGCGAATGCAGCGAATCGCCGCATCGCTGACCCGACCGTTGTACAGCTCGGACTTGCGCAAGCCCGACGGCAGATTGAATTCGCAAGTGGCCCAGACCGGGCCGGCGTCCATTTCTTCCACCGCTTGCAGAGCAGTCACGCCCCAGCGTGTCAGTTCGTTGGTGATTGCCCAGTCCAGCGCACTGGCGCCACGGTCGCCGACGATGCCCGGATGAATGATCACCACCGGGCGCCGCGCATTGCTCCACAACGCATGCGGCACGCGATCCTTGAGGAAGGGGCAGATCACCAGATCGGCGCCGCTGTGTTCGATCTGTTCGCACACCGACGCCTCGTCGGTGAACACCACGACGCTGGGCGAGTGCCCGGCCTGACGCAGTTCGAGCCAGGCACGTTGGGTCAGGCCGTTGAAGGCCGAGGACAGCAGAATAATCTTCAGTGATCGCATGGTGTTCTTCCTTGAAGGGATAGCCGCGGGCTCCTGGTGAGCCGTCCTTGGCGTTCGATGGAGCGCGCAGATTAGAGAGTGCTTTGGGGCGGGCAACTGACCGGGGTCAACGTTGTGTCAGTCAATATTTCTGCGGCGACGGAACGTCTTATTCTCAAAGGTTTGCTTGTCCTGATTTTTTATTACTTCAAATGTACGCGACGCTATTGCACAGTCGCGCCTGATCAAGAGCCGGACGATCCCGGCAGAACCATGGATTTTCGCAGCGGGTGGGACCCGTTTCAGGGAGCAAGGCATGGGGGATGTTCAGAACCCGCATTACCGGTTGATTGGGCAAATGTTCCAAAAGGACTATCGCTGGCTGTGCGCTGCCGTTGGCCGCACGCTGGGTTGCCCGCACAGCGCACAGGACATCGCCTCGGAAACCTTTTTACGGGTGCTGGCCCTGCCGGACCCGAGCGCCATTCGTGAGCCACGGGCGCTGCTGACCACCATCGCCCGGCGCCTGGTCTATGAAGGCTGGCGCCGCCAGGACCTGGAGCGCGCCTATCTGGAAAGCCTGGCGCTGGCGCCGGAACCGGTGCATCCATCGCCGGAAGAACGCGCGCTGGTGATCGAAGCACTGCTGGCAGTCGATCGCTTGCTCAATGGCTTGTCGGCCAAGGCCAAAGCCGCGTTTCTCTACCATCAACTCGACGGTTTGACCTACAGTGAAATCGGCGAACGGCTCGGGGTTTCCACCAGTCGGGTGCAGCAATACATGGTCGAGGCCTTCAAGCGCTGCTATCAGGCGATGCAGGCATGAGGCCGGACGACGCGGTGATCGATGAGGCGGCGCAGTGGATGGCGTTGTTGCAATCGGGCGAAGCCAGTGCTGGCGAGCGCGCGGCATTCGAAGCGTGGCGCGCGGCTGACCCGCGTCATCAGCGGATCATCGAACAAATGGGCGGCGGCCTGAACCTGCTGCGCAATCCGAGCTTGCGCGGGCTGCCGCGCAGCAGTCTGCTGCACAGCCTGAATGCGCCGTCGAGCCGGCGACGCTTTGTCAGTGGCAGCTTGAGCGTGCTCGGCATCGCTGTGCTGGCCGGGTTGCTCGGGCGCCGCTATGGCTGGCTGCCGGAAGCGGGGGAGTTGGCGACCGGCACCGGCGAGCGGCGCGATTTCGTTCTCGAGGACGGCAGCGCGCTGAGTCTGAATGCGCAGACGCGGGTGGTGGCGCAATTCGATGCGGTTCAACGCTTGCTGGCGTTGCGCACCGGCGAGCTGTTGGTGGAAGTGGCGAAGGATCCAGCGCGGCCGTTCGTGGTTGAAACCGAGCACGGCCGAATGCGTGCGCTGGGGACGAAATTTCTGGTGCAACAGGGCGACGATTCTACGCGGCTGGTGATGCTGCATTCGCAGGTCGAAGTGATCACCGCCGGCGGTGCCCGGCAAGTGGTGGAGGCGGGGGAGAGCCTGCTGTTCAACGCTCAGAACATTCTGGCTCTGGAGCGCAGCAACGGCCAGGAAAGCGCCTGGCTGCAAGGTCGCCTGGAAGTGCGTGACCGGCCACTGAGCGAAGTGATCGACAGCCTGCGCCGCTACCGCCGGGGCATTCTGCACCTGAGTCCCGAAGTGGCCAATCTGCGCCTGAGCGGCCTCTATCCGCTCGATGACAGCGACCGCACCCTGCAACTGCTGGAGCGCTCGCTGCCGATCCGCGTCACCTGGCACAACCCCTATTGGGTCAGCATCGGCGCGCGGTTATAGCGTCATAACTTCTTGGCCTAATCGCCGCCCTATAAAAAGCGCCGGCCCGCTGCTCATTCCCTGCAGACGCCTTCAACAGGGAAGCCCTTGATGATTTCATTCAAACAACAATTACCGCGCCTGACCCTCGCCGCCGCATTGGCGATGGGGTTGGCGCCGCAGGCGATTTTCGCTGCGGATTCCGCCGTTCAAGTGTTCACCTTCGACATCGCCAGCGGCCCGCTCGACGAGGTCTTGCTGGACATCTCACGCCAGACCGGCGTACCGATTTCCTTCAGCCAGAATCTGGTGCAAGGCAAACGCAGCAGTGCGGTGCGCGGTGCCTTGGGCGGGCGTCAGGCCGTTGAAAAAGCCTTGCTCGGCAGCGGCCTGCAAGTCGAGCAAAGCGCTCAGGGCCTGAGCGTGCGTGAAGGCGAGGCGAGCACACCGGTGGCGGCCAAAGTCAGCGCTGTGGCCCCAGTCACCAGTGCCGATTACCGCATGGAAAAAGTCACCGTCACCGGCTCGCGAATTGCCCGAGCGCAGAGCGATGGCGCGACCCCGGTCAACGTCATCACCCACGAAGAGATGGAAGCGCGCGGCTACAAGAACGTCTATGACGCCTTGGCGACGCAGACGCAAAACACCGGCATGACCCAAGGCGAGGACTACGGCAACACCTGGCAACCGGCAGCCAGTGCGATCAACCTGCGTGGCCTTGGCCCCAATCACACGCTGGTGCTGATCAACGGCCGGCGTGTCGCCGATTACCCGACGCCCTATGACGGCAAGGTCAACTTCACCAACCTGGCGAACATTCCCTCGGCGGTCATCGAACGCATCGAAATTCTCAGCAGCGGCGCCTCGGCGATCTACGGTTCGGACGCGATTGCGGGGGTGGTCAACATCATCCTCAAGAAGCAGATCAATGGCATCGACGTCAATCTCAAGGGCGGCACCAGCGAGCGTGGCGGTGGCGATAATCAACGACTGCAAATCAGCGGCGGCGGCAGTTGGGGCGACTTCGACGGCTTGTTCGGCCTGGAGCTGACCAACCGTGATCCGATCTGGGCCGACGATCGCGGCTTCATGCAGAGCGGCCCGCTGGCGGATGTCGGTTACCGTCGCGACCTGAGCAACAACCGCTACCTCGGCCCAGGTTGCGGCGCCTATCAAGGCACCTTCGACAACAAGTTGCTGAACAACGCGGGTCGTTGCCGCACCGATCAGATGTACAACGATTACTGGACGATCCAGACGCAAAAGGAAAACTACGACGGCTACACCCGCGGCACCTGGCACTTCAGCGACAGCGGCCAGGTGTTTGCCGACTTGATGTATGGCCTCGATCACATCCAGAACAACACCCGTGGCCCGACCTTCACTTCACCGGATTTCATTAACCAGAACAGCGGCAATCTTGAACGCTGGTATCGGCGTTACGGTGAAGAGGAAATCGGCGGGCGCACCAGCAACAACAGCAAGTGGACCGACACGTCGTGGACCGGCACCCTCGGTCTCTCGGACAAGATCGCCGATACCGGCTGGAGCTACGATCTGGCGGCCAACCGCTCCGAGTATCGCAGCGTCAGAACCTCGCGCTACACGCCGCTTTCATCGATTCAGGATTTCTACCTCGGCCCGCAATTGGGCACACGCGACGGCTACCCGGTATTCGCACCTGATGCCTCGCGTCTCGACCGCCCGTTGACGCCACAGGAATGGGATCAGTTTCGCAGCAACCTGACCCAGCGCAGCAAGTCGGTCTCGACCAGCTACAACGCCTCGGTCAACGGCGACCTGTTTGACCTGCCGGCCGGCCCGGTCGGATTCGCCGGCGTGCTGGAAGCGGGCAAGCAGGAGTATCGCGTCGACCCGGATGACGGTCTGAATGACGGCACTTTTTATGGCATGAGCCCGGCGCAAAGCTCCGGTGGTTCGCGCAAGCGCTACGCGGCGGGTGGCGAGTTCAGCATTCCGGTCACCGACACCGTGCTGGCCACCGCCGCCGGGCGTTGGGATCAGTACAAATTCAGCGGTCGCAGCGAGCAACAGAAGACCTACAACCTGGGCCTGGAGTGGCGCCCGATCACCAGCCTGTTGCTGCGCGGCAGTTACGGCACCAGTTTCCGCGCGCCGGATCTGAATTACATCTACCAGTCTGACAGCAACGGTTACTACCCGGCGCAGATCGACTACTACGGTTGCAGCCAGGGTGTGCAGGGCGCGTGTGATCGCGGGCGGGTCGACTACACCCAGAGCGGCACCCCGGATCTTGAGTCCGAACGCGGCAAATCCTGGACCTATGGTTTCGTCTGGTCGCCGTCGCGCAACTTCGATTTCTCCACGGATTTCTGGCGGGTCGAGATCGACGACCTGCTGACCACCGTCGACGAAAACCGCCTGTTGCAGCAAGAGAACGAATGCCGCAACGGCACCCAGGACATCAACTCGGCCAACTGCCAGTCGACCCTGGCGCGCATCGACCGCAATCCGGGCAATGCCGCGATTGATCCCAATCAGTTGCAGCGAGTGCGGGTCAATGCGATCAACGCTGCCAGCGAGCGGGTCAGTGGTCTGGACTTCAAGAGCAACATCCGCTGGGGCGCCGGCCAGTACGGCGCGTTCAGTTCGGCGCTGGGCTATACCCTGGTGCTTTCGCATTTCTATAAAGAGTCGGACGAGGCGCCGACCCAGGACTGGCGCACATCGCGGACCAATTACGACTGGCGCAGCAAGGTCAACGCCAGCCTGACCTGGGATTACCAGAAAGCCACGGCGACGCTGATGGGCATTCGTTACGGCTCCGTGACCAACGGCGCGGGTGACGGGCGTCTGTCGCCATGGACGGTGTTCAACGCCAGCGCCCGCTACAAGCTCAACGACCGTGCCAGTGTCGGCCTGACCGTGAACAACGTGCTCAACCAGATCAAACACGATGACTCGGCCGGCTGGCCGTATTACCCGACCGGCAACTATGACCCGTACGGGCGGCAGTGGTGGCTGGATGTGAGTTATCACTTCGGCAGTTGAGCACACGGTATGCGTGAGTAACGTCCTACGGAAAGGGGAGAATTTTTCGCAGAAACGGGGATATTTCCGACGACATTCTCAGGTTGGTCGTCGGAAGCATGATCTATAGCATCGGACATGACATTGAAGTCGTAAACGGCTTGGACGCTCAGGCCTCTGATAACGGATGGATTATGCGAACTCCCCACCTCGAATACGAAACGCCTGCTTATTCCCATCGCCTTCAGTGGCGCACCGATCGTGCCAGATGCCCCATGGAGGATGTCGCGATGCCCAGCGTCAAGGTACCCCGATTGACGGGGGTGAAGAAGGCCGAGGGCCGACCTGTCGACTTGCTCGTAAATGGCCGGAACATAGGTGACGACGCCTTTCTGATCGTTGACCTGACCGACGAAGGTTTTGAGCTGAATGATGTCGTCAACATGCTTTCAACCTCTGAACTTTATCTGCAAGACGATATGGTCAAACGTATCACCGGCAAGTCGGTCAGAACCGTACGACGATTACTGAAGGAAGGTAAAACGGTACGGCTTGACCCGCAGCAGAGCGTCGTCGCCTACCAATATGCGTTGGTGCTGGAAAAGGCCATTTGCGCCTTCGGGAGGCAGTCACGGGCCGAGGAGTGGCTGCGCAAACCGTGCACCTACCTGAACGGTCGCGTCCCCGTGGAGTTTATCCGGCATTCACTCGGGTTTCAGATGGTGGAGCAGTATCTGGGGCAGCTGATATACGGGGTTTACACATGAATCCCTTGCCCTGGGACGAGCAGTGGTACGCCTGGCGGCTGGACGCCGAGGTTTACGGAGGGACGTGGAACAGCGGGATGGGGTCAAATCTCAATGGTGGCCGATGGAACAAACCCGGGCGGCGAGTCGTTTATGCATCAGTCGATCCGTCCTCGGCCATTCTGGAGGTGGCAGCCCATCACAGCTTTGATGCGCTGGACAGTGAACCTTATGTGCTCACGTGTTTTGAGGTCATCAGCGAAGCAAAAGTGAAAATCGTGCAGCCGGAGGATGTGCCGAACCCTTACTGGTTGAGCCCCGCCATGCCTTCACCCAATCAACAACTGTTCGCCGATGCGTTATTGGCAGAGCATCCGTTTGTACTGATCCCCTCGGCGGCAACCCGGCACTCGTGGAATTTGCTGGTGAGCTGCGACTTGGCGGAGGGGCAGTTCAGGATGGTTTCCCAAGAGCGGTTTGGGCTGGATACCCGGTTGCTGAGAGAGATGGAGCTGGCTTGATCCACACGTGCCATTTTTTTGCATAACCTCATCACCCAACGGTCTAAATCGGGCTCTATAAAACCCTGCTGTCCATTGCACATCCCTGCATAAACCAAAACGCAGGGATGGCTGTTCATGATCCATTTTTCACCCGTTAGATCCCGTTTGAGCCTGGCCTTGCTGCTGGCGATCAATACCTTGCCGGCGGTCGCTGCCGACGAGCCGACCACCCAATTGCAACGGGTGGAAGTCACCGGTACGGCAATTCGCCGGGTCGATGCGGAAACCGCGGTGCCGGTCACCATTCTGCGAGTTGAAGAACTGCGCGAGCAGGGCGTGAGCACCACCGAAGAACTGGTGAGCCGGATTTCCGCCAACCAGTCATCGGTCGGCTCCGGTCGTTCGGTGGGTTCGAGCAGCGGCGGGGCGTCGTATGCCGATCTGCGTGGTATCGGCCCGAACAAGACGTTGGTGCTGCTCAACGGCCGGCGGCTGAGCAACAACGCGACCAACGCGATCAATGGTTCCGGGGTCGACCTGAACACCATTCCGTTCGCTGCCATCGACCGTGTCGAGGTGCTGCGTGACGGTGCTTCGGCGCTGTACGGCACCGATGCGATCGGCGGGGTGATCAACTTCATCACCAAGACCAACCTGACTGAAGGTCAACTGAGCACCAACTACGACACACCGACCCATGCCGGCGGTGGTGAGAGTCGCAATTTCAGCGGCAGCTGGGGCTTCGGCGATCTGCAGGATGACCGCTTCAATGTGTTTGGCGTGGTCAGTTATGACAAGCAGCAGCGGCTGGCTGCCGAGGATCGCGGTTACACCTACAACTATCAGCCCGGACGCGGCCTCGATTACACCTCCGGCACCGCATCGCCTGCCAACTGGAGTCAGGGCAGCAACGCCACCAATCCGCTGGCCGGTTCCGGCTGCAACGCGCCGGGCCTGCTGGCGCGCAATGGCATCTGCCGTCAGAGCCTGTGGAGCTATCTCGATCTGGTTCCGGAAACCGAGAAGACCTCGGCTTTCGCCAAAGCCACCGGCAAGCTTGCGGACGATCACAATGTCAGCCTCGAATACTTCTGGGCACGTAACGAAAACCGCACGCAGATCGGCCCCGGCACCTTGATGGGCAATCAGGTCAATCCCGGCACGGCGTTTTATCCCGGCAACGGCATTACCCCCGGCCCCAACGGTTTCGCCCTCGACCCGACGCAACCGGTGGATGTGAACTGGCGCGAAACCGCCGTCGGCGCGCGCCAGCACGAAGACGACAACACCGGTCAGCGTTTGCTGTTGAGCTTCGATGGCAGCGTCGTCGGCTGGGACTACAACGTCGGTGCGTCGTACAACCAGAACAAGGTGGTCAATGCCATCGAGGCCGGTTACGTCAACGACCGCGCCGTCAGCGCCGGTATTGCCAACGGCATCATCAACCCGTTTGGCCCGCAAACCGCCGCCGGGCAGGCGCTGCTGGCAGCCAACGCGGTGGACGGCGATTACTCGACGGCGGTCGGGCGGGTCAAGGCGATTGACGGACGAGTCAGTCGCGAAATCGGTGACTGGTTTGGTGCCGGACCGTCGGCACTGGCGCTGGGTGGCGAATACCGCAAGGAAGATTTCCATCAGGACTTTGCGCAGTTCGCCGCCGACGTGCAGAGCCTGGGCGTCGACCCGAATGCCAGCGTTGCCGGGGATCGCAGCGTCTCGGCGCAGTACGCCGAGGTCAACGTGCCGGTGCTCGACAGCCTGGAATTGTCCGCTGCCGTGCGGCACGACAAGTACAGCGACTTCGGCAGCACCACCAACCCGAAATACTCGTTCCGCTTCCAGCCGTTCAAGCAACTGGTGGTGCGTGGCGCCTACAGCGAGGGCTTCCGCGCGCCGTCGTTGTACGAGTTGTACAACCCCAATTTCACCACCTTCACTGTCGCCAACTACAACGATCCACGGCTGTGCGCCGGCGGCAACCCGAGCAACGGCGGGATCGCCAACCGCGATTGCGCCCAACAGTTCTACAGCCGCACCGGTGGCAACACGGACCTCAGTCCGGAAACCGCGCGCAACGTCACCCTCGGTTTCGTCTATCAGCCGTTCGAGCGCCTGAGCACCGGGCTGGATTTCTGGTGGATCAACATCGCCAACCAGATCGCCGAATTCCCGGAGTCAGCGGTGTTCGAGAACCCGGAGCTGTACCCGGATCGCCTGGTGCGCAAGCCGGACGGCTCCATTGATCACATCGTTACCGGCCTGGCCAACCTCGGCAAGATCAAGACCAATGGTGTCGACGTCAGCTTCGATTACCGCTTGCCGAGCACCCCGTACGGCAATTTCGGCATCGGTCTGCAAGGTACCTACGTCAGCCGTTACGAATACCAGCAGCAGCTCAAGGGCGACTACATCGACAAGCTCGGCGATTTTCGTGGCGGCGACTTTTCCTCGGCCGGTGCCGTGGCTCGCTGGCGCCACAGCCTGACCGGCAGCTGGAACTACGGCCCCTACGGCGTGGCGCTGACCAACCGCTACACCAGCGGTTACCACGACTCCGACCGCGAGACCCACGATTACGTTGGCTCCTACAACGTCTGGGACCTGGCCGGCACCTACACCTGGCGTAAAACCCTCAGCGTGACCCTCGGCGCGAAAAACCTGTTCGACCGCGAGCCACCGTTCAGCAACCAGACCTACACCTTCCAGAGCGGCTACGACCCGAAGTACGGCGACCCGTTCGGGCGAACGCTGTACACGCGGGTCAATTACAAGTTCTGACCCGACCAGTGTAGGAGCTGCCGAAGGCTCGGGCCGGGGGGGGGGGGGGGTTTTTTTTTTTAAAAAAAAAAAAAAAAAACCCCCCCCCCCGCCGCGGCCGCCCAGGTTGTTAGGGGGGGGGGGGGGGGGGGTTTGTTATAAGAAGGGCCAAAACCCCCCCCCC